>DATGJU010000541.1:0-11640 GCA_035295045.1 Chthonomonadaceae bacterium | reverse complement strand
GCGCGCTGCATGCTCTCGAACTCTCCGCCCCACTGCGCATAGTAGTTGGCCGGCAGAACAACGCCGCTGCTCACCGCCGCTTGCGCCTGCGCGACCGCGCCGCCGATGTCTCGGCCCCGCACTCCGAACTTTACCGCGATGAAGCGACGGTTTGCCTCCCGGTAGATGAATGCCGCGCCGCGGGTCGTGCGAATGTCCGCGAGCTGAGCCAGCGGGATCCGCGATCCGTCCGGCGCTGCGACGGTAATGTCCCGGATCTCTTCGACGTCCCGACGCGCTTCGGGCGCAAGCCGCGCAACCACGTCGAACCGCTTCTCGCCGTCGAGGAGCTGCGTGACGGCCTGTCCGCCGATGGCGGTAGAGACGGTATCCTGAACGTCCTGGACGCTGATGCCGTATCGCGCAATACGGTCTCGGTCCACGCGGACCTGGATCTGCGGCTCGCCGGTCTCGTTGAACGTGGCGAGGTCGACGATCCCCGGAATGCCCCTCATGACCTTTTGGATTTCGTCGGCCTTGCGCTCGAGGATGTCCAGATCGTCGCCATAGAGCTTGACGGCGAGCTCGCCCTTAACGCCGGTGACCGCCTCTTCGACGTTGTCCTCGATGTTCTGCGAAAAGTTGAAGTCGACCCCGGGAATCTCGGCCAGCTCGGCATTCATTTTTTCGATGAGCTGGTCCTTACTCTTGTAGCCCGTCCAGCGGTCATACGGCTTGAGGTCGACGAGGAACTCTGCGTTGTAGAAGCCGGTCGCGTCCGTTCCATCGTCGGGCCGGCCCAACTGCGAGACCACCAATCGCGCCGGCTGGTACTTCGCCAGGATCGCACGGACCTTCGGCACCAGACGCGACGCAGCGGAATAGGAGATCGTCTGAGGCATCGACATGCGGATCCAGAGGTTGCCCTCGTCGAGGTGGGGCATGAACTCCGTGCCCAGGCTCGGCAGCAGGACCAGCGATAGAACGAACATTGCGGCCGCGCCGACGAGAACCGGAGCCGGATATGCGATCGCCCAGTGAATCGATGCCCGATATGCGCGCTTCAGCTTGGCGGACGCCGCGTTCTCCTCGTCCTTCAGCGGCCCTTTTAACATGAGCAGGCACAGCACGGGCGCAATCACGAGGGCCATAACGAGGGAGCCGACGAGCGCCAGACCGACGGTATAGGCCATGGGCGCGAACATCTTCTGTTCCACGCTCTGCATGGTAAACAGCGGCAGGTACGCGAGGATGATGATGACCGTAGTAAACACTATCTCACTCTGGACCTCGCCTATCGCTTCGAGGACGCAGTGGATGCGGCTTTCAGGCTCGATACGCCGCGCCAGCCTGCGGAACACGTTCTCGACGAGTATAACCGAGCCGTTGACGATGATTCCGAAATCGATCGCGCCGAGGGAGATCAGATTGGCAGGCACGTGAATCAAGTTCATGCACGAAAACGCGAACAGCAGGCCAAAGGGAATTGTGAGCGCCACGATGATGGCTGCGCGTACGTTGCCGAGCAAGAGGAACAGCACCGCGACGACGAGCAGCATGCCCTCGGCCAGGTTTTTCTCGACCGTATGAGAGGTGGTACGGACGAGGTCCGTTCGATCGATCAGCGGCACTACCTTAACGCCGGGAGGGAGAATGCGGCTGTTTAGGTCATGGACCTTTCTATGGATGGCCTGGAGGACCGGCTCGGGATTTTCGCCCCGCCGCAGCAGCACAATTCCCTCGACGGCATCGTCCGTGTCGGTTTCCGGCCCGCCCTGGCCGGGCCGCCAGCCGACCTTGCCGAGACGGGGCTGGAAGCCGACGCGCACCTTCGCCAAGTCGCGGACGCGCAGGGGGGCGCCGCTTCGCGTCGTCACGACCACGTCCTCAATGTCGCCGGTAGATCTGAACAGTCCCATACCGCGGACGACGTACTCTTCCGCGCCGCGCTCGACGAAGCTGCCTCCCGTGTTGGCGTTTGCCGCCGCGATCGCGTCCGTGACGGCCTTGAGCGTCACATCGTAGGCTTTCAGCCGGGCTGGGTCGATCTGAACCTGGTATTGCTTGGTCGTGCCGCCGAAGCTGCTCACGTCGGCAACGCCGGCGACGGACTTGAACTCGCGCTCCAGCGTCCAGTCCTCGATCTCCTTCAGCTCCATCGGCGAAGCCCCCACCAGCGTATAGCGGAATATCTCGCCGGTGGCGCTTGCAAGCGGGGAGAGAGAGGGCTGCACGCCCGCAGGCAGGTTTACGGCGCCCACGCGCTCCAGCGCCTGCGCCCTCGCAAAGTAGTCGTCTGCGCCGTCCTCGAAGGTCAGGTAGACGACCGAGAGGCCGAAGAGCGACCGGCTCCGCAGGCTGGAGAGCCGCGGCACGCCGTTCAGGCTCGTCTCCAGCGGAACGGTGATCAGCTTTTCGACCTCTTCGGCCGCGTGGCCGGGCCACTGCGTGATGACCTGCACCTGCGTGTTCATGACGTCGGGGTAGGCCTCGATCGGGAGCTGGAAGAAGCTATAGGCGCCCCATATCAGCAGTCCGGCCGCGAACACGAGGACCAGGACGCGCTGGCGAAGGGCGAATTGGACGACTCGGCCGATCACCGTCAGCCCCCGTTCGCCTGGCCGTCCAAGAAGATCGCGCCGCGCGAGACAACGGAGTCGCCCGCGCTCACGCCGCTCGTCACGACGTAGCGACCGATGAGGTGCGCGCCGATCTCCACCTTGCGGCGGATATACTTACCCTCCTTCGATAAATACACGAAGTCGCTTTCGCCGTCGTGCTGGACCGCGGATGCCGGTACGGTGAGCACGCGACGGTCGCCGGCGGCGACGATAGTCACCGAAGCGTACATGCCGTCCTTCAGCAGTGAGTGGCTGTTGGGTATCTCGACCCGCACCTTTATGGCGCGCGATGTCCTGTCGACCGTCGGGGCGATCCTCAAGACGGCACCTCTGAACTCTTTGCCGGGCGCCGCATTGACGTGAACGGATACTGGCTGGCCCGGCGCAATGGACGCGATATCTTTCTCGAACACGTCGGCGTCTATCCAAGCCCGATCCGTGTTGCTCACGACGAACATCTGCCACGGCGTCATCTGTGACTGGTCGACCATCTGGCCGGGGCTAACCTGACGGTCCGTGATCACGCCACTTATCGGAGCGAGGACGCGCACCGTTCCGTCCGCCGCCGGGTGACCGAGCAGGTCGTCGACGTGGCGAGCGCTCTCGGCGTCATTTTTCGCCGCCAGATAGTCGCTCCGTGCCTGCATAATGTTTGTCTGAATGGCGGCCTTCGCAAGCCGGAGCGCCGTCTGCGCGCCGCTCTCCTGCACCTGCGCCTGGCGGTACGCGGCCTCGGCCGCGCGAACCTGCTGCTGCTCGTAAAGCTTCGCCTTGAACGCCTTCTGCTCCCGATCCAGCGCCTGCTCCGTGATCTTCAGAGTGTCCTGGTCGGACGTCACCGCGGCGGTCGCCTTCTCAAGCACGTTCGTCGAAGCCTCCAGATCGCTCCGCGCGGAGACTCCGATCTCAACCAGCTTCGCCTTGCGATCATGGTCGCGCTGCGCCTGCGCCAGGTCGGACTGCGCCTGAACAAGGGCCGCTCGGGCCTGGATCACGCTATTCCTGGCGGCCTCGATCGGCGGATCGACGAATTCGCCGATTTCAGCCTGCTGCTTCGTGCGATCAAGCGCCTCACGAGCGAGCAGGGAAGCGGTGTGCGCCTGCGCCAGCGCAGCCTGCGCCGCCGTGACCTCCGGGGTTCCGAGTCGATAGAGCCGTTCATTTCGGTCGAGGGTAAGCGCGGCGAGGCGGAGCTTATTCTCGCTCTGGCGGGCGGCGGTGACCGCCGCTGCCGCGTCCACGCTGTCCAGCTCGGCAAGCGTCTGGCCCGCGGTAACATGGTCGCCGACTCTGACGTAGACGTTCCGCACCCTCCCCTGGAGGCGCGGACTGATCTTTACCGTCTGATCGGATGGATAGGAGACCTGGCCCGTCGCGTGGATCATGGAGGAAAGCGGTTCCTGCGTCACCCTGGCGATCTCGATACCGGCGACCTGTTCGCCACGACGCGAAATCTCGATCGCCTCCGATAGAGTTGGGGGAGCGTCGTGGGATGCCTTCGCGGGCTTACGGGTAAGTGCGAAACCGGTGGCGCTCACCGCCGCAATGACCGCGACGCTCATCACGAGCTGGCGCATGGTATTCGTCCGTCCGTCCATCGGTATTCCAATCTCCTTGTCAATCCGGCGCCCGCCCGCCAGTGGCGCGTTCAAGCTGCGCGACTGCCTGGCGGTAGCTGCCAAGCGCGGTGTTGTAATCGTTGCGCACCGATCGCAGCGTGGCCTGAGCGTTCAGGAGGTCAAGTATCGTGTTGCCGCCGAGTCGGTAGCCCTGTTCGACCCTGGCGAACAGAATTTGGGCCTGCGGCACGATCTGGTCTCGCGACCGGATAACCTGCGCCGCCGTCTGGTTAAGCGCGAGCCACGCGGTCACGACGTCCAGCCGCACCTGCTGGCGTGTCTGCTCCACCTGCGCCCGCTGCGCTTCGACGTCCTCCCTGGCCTTGCGAACGGCGCCCCGAATCGCGCCGAAATCGACGATTGGCATGGCGGCGCCGAGGAACAGCTCGTCGAACCGGGCAGTACCGCCGAGCACCAGATCGGGATAGTATTGCGACCGCTGCTGCTTTACGGCGGCCTCAAGGACTCGCTCTGCCGCCTCAGTGGACTGGATCTCCGGTCTGCTGCGCAGCGCCTGCTCCTCGAGGTCTGCCAGCCGCGGCGCGATCGGCTTGAATTCCAGAGGTTCCGCCGCGTCCACCGGCGCGGCCGGGTCCAGCCCCATTGCCAGGTTGAGGGATGCCCTGGCGAGCTCGACCGCCGTCCCGGCCGCGCGAAGGTTGTTGGCCTCCTGCTCCAGCGCGATCCGCGCGTTGATCGCGTTCGTCTCCGGGGCGGCGCCGAGCTTGAACTGCTCGGCGGTAAGCTCACTTATGCGGCCCGCATCCGCGAAGGCTTGCTGTTCGCTCTGGAGGTTCAGATTCGCGGTCTGGAGCGAGACATAGGCGCCGATGACCGCCTGCTGGACCGCGATGCGCGTGGTCATCGATTCGGCGACCGCGCCCTCCAACTGCGCGCGCGCCGTCCGTGTGCGAATAACCTGTCTGCCGCTGGTCTCAATCGTCTGGTAGATGGCGTAGTTGCGGGAATCCAGAAAGTTGAGCGGCGCGACGGTGTTGTTGATTCCCGAGAACGAGATCGTCGGATTGATCATGGAGCGCTGGCCGCGCAAATTTTGCCGAGCGCTCTCCACGGTATGGGCGGAGGCGAGCCTCTGCGGATTCTGCCTGGCCGCTATGTCCAGCGCCCGCATGAGCGTCACACGGTTATCCGCGGGCACAGTCGGCGGAACCGTTGGCGCCTGAACCGCGTCCTGCGCGCCTGACGACATAGACCTCGTAACTATCCAAACGGCCAGTAGTGCCGCCATTATCGAAGGGCGCATGATCTTGGCAGTTCTCGGACTAATCAAGAGCTACGCGGGGCCGTGGATACAAGCATCTGGATCGCCGGCTCCGCAGGCTTATGGTGGCGCGGTGACACCGCTCGTACAGAGGTAAGTATAACGGAAGCCCGCGCCGGTTGAGCCGCGGCCATGCCGCTTGGGCCAACAGCCAGGATAGGCTGTGCGCATCACCGGATCGCCCGCGGGCGTACACTACGAGGCGGGAAGGAATCCAAGGCCGAGGCGGCGCCGAAGCTCAGGAAAGCGGGCACGGCTCACGGGCAACTGGACGCCGCTTATGAGGGTAACGGAATAGGCGTGGCTGCCCAGCGAATTCAGCTCTTTTATCTGGCTGATGCTCACGATGCAGGATTCGTGGATTCGGAGAAATCGATCGGAGGGCAGCAGCCTCTCGAGCTGCGAAACCGTATAGTATGTGCGATTATCGCCATCGTTCGTGAATATGATCACGCGCTTATCGCGTGCAATTGCGTAGCTGATGTCCTCAACGCGAATGAACCGTATCGCGTAGTTCTCGCGAATCGGCAGACGGTCCAGGGGCTGGAGGCCGCCTTCTTCACCGGGTGCTCTTGGCGCGTCGGCGTTCTGCCCAGCAGGGGTGTTGGCCTGCTCGACCCGGTTCGCGAGTCGAAGTCGGGCGCGCGCCAGTGAAGCGGCAAGGCGTTCGGGCATAACCGGCTTCAGCAGATAGTCCATCGCGTTCTTTTCGAATGCAGCCAGAGCGTGCTCGGAGAATCCGGTCACAAACGTAACCAGAGGCGCGGCTGGAAGGGATTGCAGGGCAGCGGCGATCTGGAGGCCGGTGATCTCGGGCATCCGGATGTCAAGGAGCACCAGGTCCGGTTGCAGCGATGCGGCCATGCGCAGGCCGTCCGCCGGATCCTCGGCTTCGCCGATTACGGTTTGATCGAGCGAATCCAGGAGGCGGCGCAGGTGCGTCCGCGCAAGGGGCTCGTCATCTATGATCAGGACCTTCACGCACAGCTCCTTCGTCAGCGCTCCTCTGGGCAGCGCGCGGGTACGGCAAAGGTCGCGAGCGTCCCGCCGGAGGGCCTGCGGAAGAGGCGGACGCGGGCGCGAGGCCCGTACAGCAGCGCCAGTTGGGCGCTCAGGATACCCAGGCCGTGCGCGCGCTCCTCGGCAGCCGCCAACACGGTCCGCGCCTCTGCATCAATTCCCCGTCCGTCGTCGGACACGGCGATTACCGTGCGGTCGCGTCTCGCGGCCACCGTGACCCAGACATTCACCGGGCCGGACTTCGCCGCGATGCCATGGTTGATCGCGTTATCGACCAGCGTCTGAATTGCATAGGCGGGAACTCTATCCGCCGCGCCGGCCGGATCGATTGAGACGTGCACCTGGAGTCGCGGGCCGTAGCGGTATTGCTCGATCTCGATGTAGCCATCGACGTACTGCATCTCGTCGTCTATCCGCACCGGTTCGTCGAGATTGGCGCCGAGCGACCGCCGCATTAATTGGCTCAATCTCATGACCGCACGCTCGGCCTTTTCCGGAGCGATGCCGCACAGCGCGGCGATCGAGGTGAGGGAGTTGAAGAGGAAGTGCGGATGCACGTTGGCTCGGAGCGCGCGCATCTGCGCCTCCGCGACCAGCGCATGCGAGCGCTCGGCCTCTGTCTTATGCTTCTCGCTCTCCGCCCGCACGCGCGCATCGTGCAGCACGAGCAGCAGGAGCAGCATCCCCAGGCCGTTCGCGGGAATGCTGAGGAGCATGCGCGGCGCACTGTGGGCGAGCTCGCTGGCCGCGCTCAGATAGACCAACCCGGCTGCGATCGCCTGGACGCAGATGCCGGTCGCCAGCGCGGTCCAGGCTCCTTTCCTGCGAGCGAACAACGCGCCGAATGCCGCGCCTACGAGCGCGCTGGTGAGGTCCATCCCCAGCGTCCTCAGGACCGCGGGAGCCGGCTGAAAGAGCAGCGAGAGGAGCGCGATCAGCACGGTCGCGACCAGCGCGGGGAGCAGCCCTACCATGTACGCGGCGAAGGAGACGATCAGCGTATTCGTGACGTAGGGGTACCGCGCGCCGGGAAACACGATTTCCGTTATGCCTATGAGCCCGAACACTACTCCAAGACCGAATAGCTGCTGCCGCGTCCGACGCTCGTCGAACACCATGGCGAGCATCCGCCCGCGCGCCAGCAGGTACGCGACGACGATGATGACGCACGTGTCCTCGATAAATGCATTTATCGCCTGGAAACTACCGGTCAACGGATCCGTCCTCGCATTTTGGCGTTCGGCCGGCCACAATGTGCCGCCGTCCCGATTCCGCGGATCGCTCGCACAACGGGCGTGGAGTTATCGTTAACCGTACCCAATATCGGGGCGGGATTGGACGGAAACCGGCCAGCGAGTGAAGATTGGCGGATGGACGGCGCAAGTTTCGGGGCGGAAGGAGCGAGAACGGCGGATCGCCAGCGCGCCGCCGCGGATAAAGGGCTGCAGCTGCGCCGGACGGCGAGAGTAACCGTGCCGCATTGACGCGGAAGTCTGACGAAACGGCCCGCCTGCTGCCCTGGCCGGGCGCGGCACGAAAGATAGGTCGCATCGACGCAGAAGTCTGGCGAAACGGCCCGCCCTGGCGGACGCCACAGTGCTACGAGGTGCGCTCCATCTCTTCGAGCGCGACGGCCAGGTCGTTGGGCGCGCCCTGGCCGTGCTGCTCGCCGCCGCGAATCGCTTCGTAGAGGCGGGCGGCGACGACCGCGCCGATTGCGGGGCCGAAGACATAGATCCAGTAGTGCGTGAGCGCCGCGCCGCCCGCGAAGAGGGCCGGACCGAGCGAGCGCGCGGGGTTCATCGATCCGCCCGTGGCCGGGCCGCCGATCCAGACCGCGAACACGACGGTGAGACCGATCGCGAGGCCCGGAACGGCGCCGTTCACGCGCCGGTCCGTGGCGACGGAGATGATTACGAGCATGAGGAAGAACGTGAGGGCGGCCTCCGTGCCGACCGCACGGCCGAGCGAGGCCATGCCGGGGACGTGCGCGCCGTAGCCCGGTCCGAACAGCAGCGCGGCGGTGGACGCCGCCAGGAGGCCGCCGGCAGACTGAGCGGCCCAGTACTGCGGCACGAATCGCCAGGGAAAGCGGCCCGCTACGGCGAACCCGAGCGTTACAGCAGGGTTGAAGTGGGCTGCCGAGATATGGCCCAGCGCATAGATCATAGCGAGCACAGCGAGGCCGGAGACCCACGCCGCCGCCGCCAGCCCGCCATCGCCTCCGCGCATCTGGCCGGACCCGGCGAGCGCGACAGGTGCGAAAACGATGCCGAACGTGCCGACGAACTCGGCCGCATACCGGCGCAGCATGTCCCGTCTCATTTGCGGCCGCCGTCCAGCTCGCGCAGCAGCGCCTCAACCCGCGCTCTGATCTGGTCGCGAATAGCGCGCACGGTCTCGATGGGCTGTCCGGCGGGATCGTCCAGGCCCCAATCTTCGGAAAGGTGGATGCGCGCCGGGCAGGCGTCCGCGTCCACGCCGCAGCCCATGGTGATAGTGCGAGCCGCCCCATCCGCCATTGCCTGCGTTAACTGCTTCGGCCTCTGGTCGTCCATCGGAACGCCGATCTCGGCCATTACCGCCTCCGCAACCGGATTGATCCGTTCACCCGCGACGGTACCCGCGGAGATTGCGCGGACCGGAAGGCCCCGTTCGTGCGCGAGCCGGTTCGTAAACGCCTCCGCCATCTGCGATCGGCCGGCATTGTGGACGCATAGGTAGAGTATCGTGGTCACTATTCGGTCCATTCAGCAGCAGCCGGCGGGTTCGCCCGGCGCGGGAACCGTGAGGAAGGCTGCAAGCGCGGCGACGGATTCGCGGTTGACGCCGCAGATCATGTTCTTGCCGCGTCGCTCGACGGTGATGAGGCCGGCGAGGCGCAGCTCGCGGAGATGGTGCGATATGCGCGAGTTGATCTGGTCCGCGCCGGTCACGTGGCAGCAGACCTCGCCGACAGTGGGGCCGGCTACCGGCCGCACGTCGCCCGCGGCGTCCACTGCCACCGGGCAGCAGCAGGCGCGCAGGAACTGGAAGATGTGGAGTCGCGTGGGATCGCCTAGCGCCTTGAACATCGTCGCCGCGTCCGCCCGGTCCGTGATCTCTATTCGCATTCACTTTCTCATTTCGCGAAATGATGAAATATTTTAGCACGCGACGCCGGCTCGCTGTCAAGCGGTATTTGTGACGCCGGCGGCGACATAACGCGTGGGGCTGAATATGCGCAGTTGAATAGGGGCGCAACACATCGCGAGGGGGCCGGGGTCGATCAGCCTTTTTTGGCTTTGCGGAACCGCAACGCTACGGCAGGGAGCGGACCATCGTCCATTCCCTGCCGCGACTCTGTCGCTCACGACCTGCCACGTGATCCGGTGCGACCGGATTAGGCGGCTTTGCGCGGCGACGGGAGATTGCACGCCGGTCGAAAGACCGACTCGCGCTACCGGGTGTGTCGCATGGGCGGGTGGCCGCCCCAGATGACCCGGGCTTTGCCTCGCGGCATTCCGTCGATTGACCCTGTTGACCGGTTCGCGCCGGTCATGGTCGCACGGCAACGTCGTGATTGCGCTACGTTCATGTGCATCGATACTCCCTGTTGCTCCCGCTCGTTGACAATGCTCGTAAGATCGACACCCTGCGTGCCTTGAGCCATCCCGCCCGGATGTCCCAGACGCTCCGGCCCCGAATTGCACGCCAGGCGTCTGCGCTATGTCCCCACGCGGTACGGCCCGCCGTCCGTAGTTCGGCGGCGCCGTCCGCGAATGCCTGCCGCCGTGAACGTGCGGGCAGGTCCGTTACACTCTCTCCTGGTCGCGGAGCGCGGCAATTGGACGCTCGTCGGCTCCGCTCCGCGAAGGCCCATATGCGGAGGCAACTCATCGCTGGACCGCCATGTCACGCAAATCTAAGTCCGAATATCGGAAGGCCGCATAGTAGATTGTGCCCGATCCGCGAGTCGGACCGACTGCGGTAATTGCGGTTTTGGGCGATGCAAGGAAGCAGTAGCCGGTAAACCGGTAGCCGTGGCGGGAAAGAGGAATCGGCGAGTGCGGACGCGGAGGGCTGCTCGCGACGGAAGGCCGGCTATACCAGTAGGCGGCTATGGGAACAGGCGTGCGAGCGGGAGCTGGAATCCGGGGAGGACGTCCTCGCCTTCGAGCGTGCCGCTGGCGGCGATCGTTATCGGCGCGGCGCCCATGCGGTGGACGGTAACGGTGCGCGTCTCCGGATCGACGGCCCAGACCAGCCGGCATCCGGCGCGCAGCCAGCGGTCGATCTTCAGCGCGTATTCCGTCCGCCGGTCGCCGGGCGAGCGTGTCTCGACAACCAGATCTGGCGCGAGCTTGAGATAACCCCTCGGCGGTATCGCTGCGATTCGGTCCTTAGAGACGAATGAGAAGTCTGGGCCGAGCGATGTATCGGGATCTTCCTCGATCGTAAATCGCGTCTCCGCGGCAAAGCACTTTCCCAGGTCGTGCTCACGGACGTACAGGCCGACGAACAGCGTAAGCTCCATTGTGATGTTACCGTGTTCTGCGCTGTTGTTAGGCATTGGGCATAGCTCTCCGCGAATCAACTCCAGCCGCTCTCCCGACGGGAGCATCTCCAGGTCGATTGCGGTGTAGAGCCGGCCCAGCGATTCGCTGACGACTTCAGGCGTTTCCAATGCGCTCATCGCGACCACCTCCCGGCGTTATTGTACCTCGAAGCGGTAGGTCCCGGAGGCGAGCAAGAGCGTCAGCCGCTCCGCAGTTCCCGGCGCAGGCTTGACGCCGCGCGCTTTGTCTGCCACCCCGCCGCCCTCGGTCAGTCTCGCACGCAGCGACGGCGGCAGCTCCAGTTCCGCAGCGCTATTGGGCGGGACCGTTACAGTCAGAACAACGTGGCGGTCCTTACGGGTCCAGGCGCAGCCGATTCGGCCGTAGAGCGAATCGTAGCAGACGGCGGCGTGGTCCAGCTTCGGCTCCGCGTCCAGCATGGGGCGGATGACAAAGCGCTGCATGCCGGCCCGGCCGGGCGCCGGCGCGATGCCGGCCACGCCCTCCAGAAACCAGGCGCCGATGAACAGGTAGGAGCTGTGCATCTGCGAGCCGCCCACGTCCCACTGTTCCGGGAACGA
>DATGJU010000540.1:0-5267 GCA_035295045.1 Chthonomonadaceae bacterium | reverse complement strand
GAGTAGGCGTTGGGAGCGGCCGGGCTGCTCGGCATGGCCATGCGGCCAAGCGAGGGAACGTAGGGCGCGCCGCCGCCGCTGGTTGCGAAGCGGATCGGCGGGTTGGGCATGTCGGCATAGCCGCCCTCCTGCGCCTCATAGCCGAAGCCGGTGTCGGGCTCGTCGCCGGTAAGGCTGTCGCCGAAGGCGCTGAAGGCCCCCTGCCAGAGGGAGATGCCGGCGGCCGACCAGATGCTGCTCGTGTTGCCCACCGGGTCGAAGCTGTAGTCGCGCCAGCCGGTGGGAGAGCTGTCCGCCAGCAGGCCGTCCTGGCCCCAGCTATAGCTGCGGGTAATCGCGCCGGTGCTGTCCAGCGTTGCGATGAGGACGCCGCAGTCGTAAAGGTAAAAGGTGGTGACGCCTCCCACGGTGCGGCTTACACGCTGGCCGTCGGCGTTGACCGTGTAGTCGATCGTGCCGATCGAGGTGTTTTGCGCCTCGACGAGCGCGCCGAGATCGTCGTAGACGAGCGTGACGCCGTTGATGCCGGTCAGGTCGCCGGCCGCGTCATAAGACAGCCCGCTCGCGCCGGAGAGGCCGCCCGCGGCGGGTGCGTTCGTGACCTGGTTGTTGCTGTTGTAGGTCCATCCGCCCGCGCCGCCCTGCAGGTTTCCGGCAGAATCGTACTGGAAGGCGCCGGTCTTGCTGTAGGCGTGGGAGGCGTCCGTGTTGTATGTCTGCTGCTCGCCGGTGATCCGGCCGCGCGAATCGTATCCGAACGTGGCCGAGAGCGCCTGGCCGGGCTGCGCTCCGGTTCCGACAATGCCGGTAATCTGTCCTGTGTAGGCGTGCTGGAGCGAGAACGTCCACGCCGCCGCACCGGCCACTGACTGCGTGATAGAGCTTAGGTAAAACGGCGCAGTGGAGGTGTCGCCTGGCAGATTCGAACCGCCGTAGCCGTAACTGGTGAGGAAGTGCGTGCCGGTGGGGCTCGTGGTGTCGCGGGTGAGCGTGCGGCCGGCGTGGTCGAACGTCCAGGCGGTGTTGTGACCCAGGGCGTCGGCCTGGAAGACCACCTGGCCGGCCGCATTTCGCGTATAGCTGGTTGTGCCCACCGGCGACGTCACCGAGGCGACCGAGCCGTCTCCATTGTAGGCATAGCTGACGACAAACGTGTTGTGGCCGGCGGGCAGCGCGCTGATGACGGTCGTGACGCTCTGGAGGCGCTTCAGCACGGCGTCGTAGGCGTAGCTTCTGCTGCCGGTAGAATCCGTTACCGAAAGAAGTCGCCCGGCAGGATCGTAGGTGTAGTGGATGTTCTTGGCGGGCGAGGCGGGGAACTGGACGTCGCTGGTCCTGCCGTCGGCGTAGTACACGTAATCGCGGACCACGCCGCGCTCGTCCACGATCTCGCGGACGGATCCGTCGGCGTTATAGGAGATGCCGGCGGACTGCCCGCCCGGCCACGTCACCGAGGTAACCTCGTTATTGCTGCCGAACTGCGCCAGGCTCGTATGGCCGGCGCCGTCTATGGTCTTCGTCCTGTTGCCGCTCTTGTCGAACCGGTACTGAACGATGGTCCCGATCGAGTCGGCGACCTTGTAGAGTCGCCCGCGGCTGTCGTAGGACAGGTTGGTCTGCGAAATGGCTGTGCCGCCCGATGCCTGCGGCGCCAGCGTCTGGAGCTGTGTCAATATCCCGTTCGTGTAGCCGCCGACGGTCTGCAGGCCGTTGCCGGCGGTGACTACGGTCGCCTGTTGGGCGGAGTTCAGGAGAACAGAGCCGGTTATCGGAGTGAGCGAGGTGGCCGGATTGCCGGTATCGGGATAGACGGCCGCGGATAGGGGATCTCCGAGAGCATCGTACGACGTGTACTGGAGGATGTCGCCAAGCGGATCGGTAATCGTGAGCAGGTCGCCGGTGGTCGGATGGTAGCCGAAGCCGGCTGCCTCGTTCGTCCCGGTCGCCGAGATCGCCGCAGGCGTGGTTATGGTGACCGGCTGGCCCTGGACATTGTAAGCGACGTTTCCGCGCACAGTACCCGCCGGATCGGTAACGCTCGTGAGGCGAGAGCCTGGCGCGCCGCCCTCGCCGTAGTTCAGCGTCCAAGTCAGGTTCGTCGGGTCGGTCGCGGAGACCAGGTGCGTATGGTCCGCGCTGTAGGCGAGCTGCCAGCGATGAAGGAGCGGGTCCTGGAGGCAGGTCAGGTTGCCATAAGTGTCCAGGCTGGCGATCCAGGGGTCGTGCGTCACGCCGGAGTTGTAGAGCTGGTCGTAGAGCGTGATCGAGGTTGGCTGGACGATGTCCGGGCCGTAGAGGACGCGCGCGACGTTGCTGCCGCCGGGCGCGCCCGCGAAGTCCGGCCCGGTGTACGTGTAGCTGTTGATCGGGCCGTAGGTGTCACCGCTCAGCGTAAAGACGCTCTGGAACACGTTGCCGCGCGGGTCGGTGAACGTGTTGGTGCGGGCCTGGATGCCCCAGTTGTCGTAGCCCATCAGCGTCGGGCCCCACGTGTAGCTTGCAGTGCCCTTGATGCTGCCGCCGTCGTCCGAGCTGGTGCTGTCCGTGTCGGAGCCGAAGATGCTGGAGGCGAGCCGGTCCGTTGCGAGCCCGAACGGGTCGACCATGTTGGCGTCGGTCATGTAGGTGTAGGCCGTCGTGCCGACCCCGTCGGTTTGCGTGAGGATCGAATCGCCGTTCGCGCCGCCGTATGTGGTCGCGGCCTGGTTGAGCAGGATCAGGCCGCCGCCGTCGTAGACGTTCAGCGCCGTCAGGTGCCCGCCGCCGTCCCACGAAAGCGTGGTATGCGTGTTGACGAGCCCGGTCGGGCCGATAGCATCCACGGACGTGAAGTAGCTGTTGATCGACGACCCGTGGAAGACGAGGCTGCGGCCCGAGGTGAAGTCCGAAACGGTAAGGATCGGGTCGGAGGCGCCCCAACTGCAGAACTGCTGATTGCCCGCGTCGTCCTGGATCGAGACGAGCCTGCCCTGGGCGGCCGTAAACGTGTAGGAGTAGTGTCCCGCCTGCTTCAGCGATCCCGGAGGCCCGGCGCCCGAAAGCACATACAGGCCTCCGCCCGCCGTAAGCGAGGAGTGGATATCCCTGTAGGGCGTGAGGCTCTGGTTGAAGGAGAGCCGGTCCCCGTTCGCGTCCGTGATGGTGTAGTAGGGAACGAAGTCGCCGGGCAGCATCTCCACGCTGCCGTATCCCTGCGAGATATAGAGCTGCGTCTGCCCGTCGACGTCGTAGTTGGGCGGCGTCGGCTCCTGCTGGATCGACATCGAGTAGAAGCAGCTGACGTTGCCCCACGGCGCCGGCAGCGCGCCCGGCTGGAATCGGATCGGCTGCGTATTGAGCTGCGGCGAGAAGCTGAGCGGCAGCCAGCGCGTGAACGACGGATCCGGCGTCATCACGGGATTGTTTCCGCTATCGCGATCCTTCACTCCGCGGACGGTCACGTAGCCCGGAATGGCCACGTCGATCCGGTAGTCCGTGTAGTCAGCCCCGTAGTGCAGGGGCGTCATGGTGCCCCCGTTAGCCTGGATGTGAATGCTGCCGGTCACGTCGAAGGCCACCGAACCCGTACCGCCGGACGTATTCACGATCGTCTTCTGCCATAGCGTGTCCGTCGTGGTTACCGGCGTGCCCAGGCTGTCGGTGTTGTCTCCCGAAGTCGAGGTGATCAGAATCCCGCCACTCCTTTCGCCGTGCGCGGTCACGGTTCTCTTGTAGCAGAACATCACGTTTTCCGGCGCAGGATCGTAATTGGCATCGATTGCGGGATTCCAGACGAGGGTGTACCGAATCTTCGCGCCGGAGAGCTGGAGGAGCTCGTCAAAGGAGCCGGGGGAAGGAAGGAAGAGCAGCCCGGCCGCGGAGCACTGCATCTTGATGCGGCCCATGAGTCCGCCGGCTGTCGAGCTGGTGTTCGCATCGAGGCTGTTCAGGTTCGCCTCCATTGTGCCGCGCGGCATTCCAAGATCGGTCGTCGAGCTATCCGCGGTTATTATGTTTTCGTAAGGGCCGGACGGCAGCCCAGGGCCGGGCTCGGTGAACGTATCGCTTGCAGTGCCTTCGTAGGAGACGGTTACGGTCCAGTAGCCGCCGTGGGAGCTGCCGACCATCCGGTGAAGCTGGTCCGCGTTGAGCTGAATGACCCGGCCCGGGAGCGCCCAGAGCGTGATCGCGGCAAGCGCCGCAGCGGCAAGCCACCATGCCCCACGCCGCGCCCATCCCGTGCTCGATACCATTCCCGAAAGACTCCGCTGTGTCTGCATGTCCGCTCCTCCGCGACGGCTGGGCCGTCTTACGCATCTCCCCTTGGACTTCGAATTCGGATTAGCTTCCTATAACCTGGCGATTCGATCGTGCCGACACACTAACCGGCGCCATGACTCCGCGACGCCGGACATGTGCGCGGGTTCAATCCCCCGGTCAAATTTATGAAACCCGCTGTCGCGCATCGAGTCCGCGAAGGCGGACTTCGTAAACTTAGACCGGTACTTCAGTGCCGCGCCGCCATTCCGCGCCGCCATTCCGCGCCGCCATTCCGGCCCAATTTCTCATCCGCCCCGCGCCGGCGCGGCGTCTGCCGGCCCAACGATAAGCAGCTCGCCGCGCCAGAGCTGCGCCAGCTGCTGCCGGGTCCAGACGCGCTGGCCGCGGGACGGATCGGCCAGGGTGAAGCGTCCGTCCTTCACGCCGGTCAGGATCGCGAAGTGGCCCGGGTGAAAGTAGAGAATGGTGGGCTGGGGCAGCCGCTCCAGCTCCTCGAAGCCAACGCGCCGGCCCATCGCGGTGAGGCCCTTGCGCTCCGCAGCCCGCTGAAGGCCCTGCATGGAGGTGCCGGCATCGGTGGTTCCGGCGAGCGCCGCGATCTCATCCTCGCTCGCGCCGATTCCGAAATACCGGCACACGGATGCAAGCGCCGCCGGCCCGCAGGTATTGGAGTGCATCTGCTCTTGGAAAATGGGAGGCGCCCAGACGCGGTCCGGGCCGCTGCGCCGCTGCTCCAGGATCGCGCCGGCGGCCCACCGCGCCGCCGATACTCCTCCGACGAGCAGCAGGGCGACGGTGACGGCCCCCACGAGTTTTGGCCGCCGCGCGGGCGCGCGCCGCGCTTGGGATCCAGGCAAAGCTGCCACGGAAAGCCACGCGGCGCCGACGAAAAGCCAGACCGCGCTTAGCGGCTTGATGCCGTGATGGAGCAGGGAGACGGCCGGGCGCCAGTAGGCCTGCGGGTCCTCGTGGAAACCCAGGCCGTGCACGTCGTAGAGACCGAACAG
>DATGJU010000539.1:0-4966 GCA_035295045.1 Chthonomonadaceae bacterium | reverse complement strand
AGCGCCCAGTTCCCGTGAATGAAGCCGAACGCCGTTCGGCCGTCCGGCCACTGCGAGAGCGCGCCGCGCCCGCGATACTCCACGAGCGCCGCGTCTATCTTCGCGCGGAGCGTTGCTTCGGTATCGTCCTCGTGGTGCAGGTGCAGCTCTATCTCGCCGTAGCCGAGCGAGCATAACTCCTGCAGACGCGCCATCTCCTCGCGACGGTACTCGTCCCAAGGATAGAAAAAACTGTGCGGCGGCCGGCGCCCGTCCGAGTCGCGATGCCGGTCCGCGACCGCCGGGTACCGGGTAGTCCAGGCCTCCAGCCTGCGGTCGGCGGCCTCCGGCGGAGCGCTGCCCGCCTGCGGCTCAAAGTGGTCCACGACGCAGAGTACCACGTCGATCGGACCCGAGCCCGCTTCCCGCCCGCGGCCCTTCACGCCGGCCCTGCGGAAGCGCTTTCTATTCGCGGCGGCATCGCGCAGGGCGTTAACGGTTATTTGCAGATCGAACGCCGTCGGCATGCTCACGCTCTTCAGGTGCCCGCAATATTGTCGGTGGTTATCGATAGGTACTTTAGTACCCTATTCCGTGCAAATCCGGGACTTAAAATCGCTACGGACCTATTTTAGGTTACAGTTCCGATAATCCAAAGCCTAAAATCCATGCACGGGACCGCTCGGAAGTGCACGAATCGCCGGCGCGGGGCAACTTGCAGTAGGCTCGAACGAGCTGTGAGCGCCAAAAGGAAACAGCGCGACTTGGATTCACGATTCATAATGGCAGCCGACGACATCGTCTGCTTTGCGAAGGACTGGAACGAGGATCCGACAAGCTGCAACCACGTATTGAGGGAGCTCTCGAAGTCCCGGCGGGTCCTCTGGATCAACTCCATCGCCACGCGCACGCCCAACCTCGCGAGCCGCCGCGACGTCAGGAAGATCTTCTCCAAGCTCGCCAGCTTTGCGCGCGGCCCGAATCGCGTCAGCGATCGCCTATGGGTCTATACGCCCATCGTCCTGCCTTTTCCTCATAGTCGTGCCGCCGTGGCCGTGAACCAGTGGATTCTCCGGGCCTCCGTCGCCATATTGCGCCGCCGGATGGGGATGGGGCCGTTTCAGCTCTGGTCCTGGGTGCCGACCGCGTCGCGCTACTTCGGCCTCTTCGGCGAATCCCTGATCGTCTACTACTGCACGGACAACTGGTCGCAGTTCGGCAGCGTGAATGCGGAGCAGACCGAGCGGCTGGTCCTCGACCAGGCGCGGCGCGCCAACATCGTCTTCGGCACTTCGGACCTGATTGTCGAGCACCTGCGCAAGCACAATCCGGAGACGCACCTTGCCGCGCACGGCGTGGACCATTCGCTGTTCGCGCGCGCCACCGACGAGCGGGCGCCGGTCCCCGACGACTTGGCGGCGCTGCCCGGACCGGTGCTGGGGTTCTACGGCCTGATCGAGGATTGGATGGACCTGGAGCTGATCGCGTATCTCGCGCAGCGGCATCCGGACTGGTCGATCGCCCTGGTCGGCCGCGTCTGCGTCGATACGTCGCGGCTGGACGGGCTGCCAAACGTCCACTTCCTGGGCCGCAAGCCGCACGGCGAGCTGCCGCTCTACTGCAAGGGCTTCTCGGTCGGGCTGATCCCCCACAAGGTGAACGAGCTCACGCGCCACATGAATCCGATCAAGCTGCGCGAATACCTCAGCGCCGGGCTGCCGGTGGTCTCGACGGCGCTGCCGGAGGTGCGGCACTACGCGGCGCACTGCACCGTCGCCGAGAGCCACGAGGAGTTCGAGCAGGGCGTGGAGGCCGCCATCCGTAACGACTCGCCGGAGGCGCGGCGCGCCCGGAGCGCCTCGATGCGATGGGAGACCTGGGAGAGCAAAGTCCAGGAGATCGTCCTGCACGTCGAGCGGATGCGCCAGCGGGAGATGCGGGAGAGCGCGGGGGTGGGGTGCAGGGTGTAGGGCGTCGGGTGCGGGGTGTTTGGGGTGGCCGGCGGCGCGCTCCCGCGTTCGCGCCCGTGTCGCGCGGTTTGGGCTTACCTCTTTCGGCGCGCGCACCGCGTATGATTCTGGACCAGGTGGATTTCGCCGTCTTCGCGGTGTGCGTTTCGCGTATAATAGAGATATGTTGCGCCTGCCGAGAATTCGCGGTCACCGGTGCGTCGCGTGGCTGATGGCCGTGGCCTTCGCAGTATGGGCGCTGCCCTCCGGCGCGGCCTGGCAGTGCCTGGACGGTCACGCCTGCCCGCCCGGCTGCACCATGCAGCGCGTGGGCAGCGGCTCGGCATCGCGCGCGCCCGGCTCGCTGCCGGCCTGCTGCGGGTCCCATGCCGGCGCGCCCGGTGGACACTGCCCCCTCTGCTCCGGCGCGCGGCCGCAGCATGCGCGCATGTCGGGTCAGTGCACGTCGCCTGTCTGCGTGCTCCGCGTACAGGCCAAGCCGGATGTAACCACCGGCTCGCACTTCCATCCCGCCGTTGTTTTCGCTCTCGTCGCGGCGCTGCCGCCGCCCGTGGCGCCGATCCCGGCGCCGGAGAGCCCCAGTCCGGCGACATTCTCCTCGCCGCGCGCTCCTCCAGAGCGGCCGGCCGCTCCTCCACGATCTCCGCGCGCTCCTCCTTCGCTCCTTTGAAGCCGCCGGCGCTCTGCCGGTAAACCACGCCTGTCAACGTCTGCTTCCATCCGGACTCCATCCATTCCGCCGAACGATTCCGCCTGACGAGCAGCGTGCGCAGCGCTTCAAAGGAGGTTCTCGAATGAAGCTTGCCAACTGGCGCCTCTGGGCCAGCATGCTGCTGGTCGCGGGCGCGCTGATAGGCTCCCATTGGGCCGTCGAGCGGTTCACGAAGCCGGGGCATATGAGCGTCCTGGAGGCCCAGGCCGCGGATATGACCGGGATGCGGCCTCCCGTGGGCGCCGTCCCGGTCTCTATCGTCATTGCGCGGCGCCGGAGGATCGAGTCGACGGTGCGGTATACCGGCTCCGCGGTTCCGTTCCAGGATCAGGAGATCACCGCCCGCGTCCCCGGCGTCCTCGTCTGGATGCCGGCCTATCCCGGCGCGGTCGTGCATCGCGGCCAGATCGTGGCGCGTCTGGACACGCGCGAGCTGAACTCGCGCGTGAACGAGCAGGCAGCCGCGGCCGCGATGTCGCGGCACGCGACCACCATCGCGCGCATGCAGTTCGACGAATCCGTCGCCGCGAAGCAGGGGGCGCGGGCTCGCGTGGAAGACGCGCAGAGCGAGCTGGCCGCCGCGCAGAACGAACTGGCATCCTCGCAGCAGGCCGTCACAGCGGCGGAAGAGGACCGCGCGAGCGCCGGGGCGGAGCTCGAGGGCGCCCGCGCCGGGAAGACGGACGCGGAGGCGCAGCTCACCGCCGCGCGCGCCGACACTGCCTACTGGCGCGCCGAGGTCAAGCGCTCGCAGGAGCTGCTTGCGGGCGGCGTTTTCTCCCGCAATAAGGCACAGCAGGATCAGGACAGCGCCGCAGCCGCCGTCGCGAAGGAGGCGCAGGCGCAGGCCCGCATCCTCCAGGCGGACGCGGCGATCCGCGCGGCGCAGGGGCGAGCGCGCAAGGCGGACGCTATGGTCGCCGGGGCGCAGGCAGGCGTCGGGGCGGCGCAGGCAAGGGTCGCCGGAAGCCGGGCCAGAGTGCATCAGATGCGGGCCGCCGCCACGGCGAGCGCCGCCGCCTCGGATGCCGCGCTGCACGAGATCGCGCACTCGAAGGCCGGCGAACAGCATTCGGAGGCGCAGCTCGCAACGGCGCGCGTGATCGCCGGCTATGCCGAAATCCGCGCGGAGGGCGACGGCGTCGTAACGCGCCGGCCGATCAGCCCCGGCACGCTGGTGCAGCCCGGCCAGGCCATCCTTCAGGTCTCGCAGATAAGTCCGATCCGGCTCCAGGCGAATGTGGCCGAAATCGACCTGGCAGGTATCCGCGTCGGAAGCGCGGTCCGTGTCGCAACCATGAAGGATCCGGGCAATCCGATCGCCGGGCGCGTCACCGCGCTGTTCCCTGCGGTCGATCCGTCGTCCCGCACCGCGGTCGTTGAGGCCGTCGTGACGAACCGGTCGCGCGCGATCCTGCCGGGCGACTACCTCACGATGGAGATTACCACGGGCGACCGGCCGGACGCGCTCGTGGTTCCCGCCGGCGCGATCGTCTCCGCGCCCAGGGCGACCGGCCCTACGCTCGCCGAAGGGGAGTCGCATGCGGTGTGGCTGGCCGTTCCCGGACAGCCGGAACGGACGATCTACACCTGCTCAATGCACCCCGAAGTGCGGCAGGACCGGCCCGGCGACTGCCCGAAGTGCAAGATGCCGCTGACTCCGAAGGCCATCGGCGGAAAGTGGCGCGCGCACCTGGTCCCGGTCACGACTGGGCTTGCAAATAGCGATCTCGTCGAAATCCGGCAGGGCCTCGCCGCCGGCGCGCTCGTGATCTACGCCGGATACGAGGGTCTCCGCGAGGGCGATCCCGTGGCCCCGGGAGCGTCGCGATGAGCGGCGCAGCCCCGCCTCGGGCGCGCCGAGCCGCGCGAAACGAACGACGGGGCGCCAACGCGCTCCACATGATCCATAAGTGGAGCATAGAGCACCCGTACTTCGTCATCGCGTTCTATGCCGCGGTCGTCGCAACGGCCGTCATCGCCGCTGCAGTCGCGATTCCGCGGCGGTTCGCGCCCTATGTTCCCAGCCCGATGGTTGGTGTCGTCACCATGATGCCGGGGCTCTCCGCCCAGGAGATGGAGCTCTACGTCAGCAAGCCGATCGAGGAGCAGCTCGTCAACGTCAAGGACCTCCACTACATCCGCTCCACGTCGCAGGATGGCTTCTCGATCGTGACGCTGGAGTTCAACTACGGGGTGGATCTAAAGCGCGCGACCTTCGACGTGCAGGCCCTCATGAACGTCGTTCAGGCGAGCCTGCCGCAGACCGGCGCGAACCTGAAGCCCTCCTACGTGGTGCCGGTGG
>DATGJU010000538.1:0-2795 GCA_035295045.1 Chthonomonadaceae bacterium | reverse complement strand
GGATGATGCCGCGAAGCTCGGCCGGCACGCCTGGCAGCGGGGCGAACCCGTCGTGAGGTTTGGACACGCCGAGGCCCAGCGCGGTCCATTGTCGCTTCGGATCGCGCGCCAGGCCGCCCGTGAGCAGGCTTGCCGGCGTGAAGACCGTGCTGCACCATCGCTCCAGCAGGTACTGCCGCCCGTCCCAGAGCGCATCCAGCGGAAGGTAGCGGAGCGCGCCGTCCAGCGACCACATCACCGTTTCGGCATTCGCCCCGGCGAGGTCGGCCTCCACGGGCTTGATCAGGATGTCGTAGAGCGCCTTGCCGGCCGGCCGTGGATCACGGCGGGGGTCCTGCAGCACCGCGCGGAACGTGGCGATCCTCTTGTTCAGCTCTGCCGCGCCGATCGGGTACTCGCGCGCGACCTGCGTCTGCGGCGAGATCACCAAAAACCGCAGCGCCTTCTCGCCGACCAGCGTGTATATCGCGATGGTGCGTCGGGGCATGGCGGCGAGCGTGGTGGAGAGCGCCTCGGTGTCGCGCAGGCCGGCAAGCGTGTTGGACTGCGCGGCGGAGGCGAACTCCTTCGCCATCTGTTCGAGGAAGGCCTGGAACGCGCGGCTCGCCGTCGCCAGGTCGGCGCGCAGCGCCTTGAGGCGCGCGCTCTCCGCGGCGGTGCGCGCTCTGCTGCGCTCCAGCGCCTCGCACTGGCTGCCGATCGCGGTTACGCGGCCGGAGATCGCCGCGTAGCGCTGCTGCCAGTCCGCCTCGCGCGGCGTCAGCTCGGCATGCCCGTCCGCCTGCTGGCTCTCGTCGCGCCGCACGAACTCGAAGAACTCCTGCTGCTTGAGCAGGTCCAGCACCTGCTGCGCCTCCGGCAGCCGCCCCTCCGCGATCAGAAGGTCCGCCAGCTCGTGATAGCTGTACGCGTGCTGCTTGACATATGCCTGCTGGCTCCGCGCCTCCAGCCCTCGGATGTCGGCCCGCGTTGCCTGGAAGAGGTTGACCGTCTGCTTGCCGTAAAGGATCGCGAGCGCCCGCTGATTCTGGTCGCCGTGCAACGTCATAAGGTTGTTGAGCGTGGTCGCTTCGCCGACGGCATCCTTCGACTCGCGCAGCAGTATCAGCGCCCTGTTCGAGGCCTCGATGGCTTTTTGCGGCAGGCCCAACCGCGCGTAGACGGCGCCGAAATCGGCAAAGAGCGCCCCCTCGGCGGCCACGTCCCCCGCTAAGCGCACGAGCGGAAGCGAGTCATTAAACGACTGCAGCGCCTCCTTCGGACGACCCATCGCCAGCCACAGGGTCCCCATCGCGCCGAGCGTTACCGCCCCGGCTCTCCAGTTTTTCGTCGCGAGCTCGACTCGCAGCGCCTCCTTGAAGTACCTGATCGCCTCGATCTGCCGGCCCATCGCGCTCAGCATAACGGCGATATTGCTGAGCGCTGGGCCCTCGGTGTAGCGGCGCCCGGTCCGGCGGTCCATGGCGAGCGCCCGCCTGTAGAACTCCAGCGCCGTGCGCGGCTGGCCGAGGACGTAGTAGACATCGCCGATTTCGCTCAGCGTGGGTCCCTCGAGGCGCAGGTAGGCGGATTCGCGCTCGATCCGCAGCGCCCGGTCGAAGCAGCCGAGCGCACGTCGAGGCTGGCCCTGGAGGCGGTAGATGCGGCCGATGCACGCCAGGTCGGCCGCCGCGGACGCGCGGCGGTATTTGCTGTCCAGTGACAACGCCGCATCGAGACTTCGCAGGGCGGCATCAAAATTGGAATGCTCCTGGAACGCCTGCGACTGGCCGAAATAGAGATCCGCGAGCGCAATTCCCAGGCGCCGGCGCTGCGGGCCTGACAGCTTTCGGGCGCGCCAGGGTTCCAGGAGGCGGAGGCCGTCTGCAAATCGTCCGGCGTTCCGCTCCGACACCGCCTGCTTGATCGCCTGCGCCACCGTCGGCTGTGGGCGCGGTTCGGCTGGCTGTGCAGCTGCCGGCCGGACGCAGCCGCCGGACAGGACGGCGGACGCCGCCAACGCGATGACCGGGGGAGCTGTGGATAGGTGCGTTCGGTACATCATAGGCTTCGTCTGAACATCCGCGGACGCGAACCGGTCCTCGCCACGGATCCTCGCCTGCTACGAATCCTCAGGCGGCAGCGAGGCTGCACCCGCGGGTCGGGCGAGCGTCGCTATCAGCTCGCCCAAGCGGAACTCAAGCGGCTCCGGCCAGGCGTGCCTGCGTTGACGCAAAGGTATAATGGCACAGAATTCGCCGCGGGTTGCCGAGTCCTTGGCGCCGGCGAAAGGACTTCGGTGAATGTCCATACTGCAAATCGAAGTTGGCGCTGGAGCGACGCCGCCGCTATCCGGCGGCAAGGGGCGGCAGAAGCGCAGCGACGGCCACTGGCGCGTCTGGCCGGGCGAGCGTCGCAATCAGCTCGTCGGCGCTGTAGGCGAGGATCTCTTCGTAGCCGCCGGCGGATGGCTGCCGGTGCGCGATAATCTGCCGCCCCTCGATGTCGATGACCCAGTACTCCGGGACGCCATTCCGCGCGTACAGGGCGCTCTTCTTCACGCGATCGAACTGCAGCGACGAATCCGACGCTTCGACAACCAGCGTGACGAATGTCGCATCGGGATTCTCGGTTAGGAAATCGGCAGCGGGCCGCG
Organism: Chthonomonadaceae bacterium; assembly: GCA_035295045.1. Lineage (GTDB taxonomy): Bacteria > Armatimonadota > Chthonomonadetes > Chthonomonadales > Chthonomonadaceae > DATGJU01. The sequence continues at coordinate 160 of DATGJU010000538.1, read as the reverse complement.
TCAGGGCCACCGCGTCTGGTTCCGGCTCGCTCCCATTACGGTCCTCGCCCGTTACGCGGAACGGCAGTTGGAACCTGACGAAGTCAGGACCGAACAGGGCTAACATCCATGCAGTGAGCCGTACGATGACGTAAGCGTGAAGCGATCCCTGGCCCATCTT
>DATGJU010000537.1:0-2534 GCA_035295045.1 Chthonomonadaceae bacterium | reverse complement strand
CAATCCCAGCTCGCGCGGCTTCGACAGCTATCTCAACTTTGCGGGCTGGGGCAGCTGGAACGAGGGCCGCAGCCCGAAGGCCGAGAACCTGAACCAGGTGGCGATTCCGGAGCTGGACCGGCTCGCCGCGCAGGACAGCCCCTTCTTCCTGTTCCTGCGTCACATGGACCCGCACGCGCCCTACCTGCCGCCTGCGCCGTTCGAGCGGATGTTCTACCACGGCAATGAGAGCGATCCGAGCAACCGGTCGATGGACGCGGTGATGGCGTTCAAGCCGTTCCGAGATTTCTTTGCGAGCTGGATGCCGCCTGGGATATCGGACAAGGACTACGTTATCGCGCAGTACGACGGCGCGGTCGCGTACATGGACTCCTGCATACAGACCATCTTCAACGCGCTGGAGGCGCACGGAATCCTGGACCAGACGATCGTAGTGCTCAACGGCGACCACGGCGAGACGCTCTACGATCACGACTGCTGGTTCGATCACCACGGCATCTACGACGTGACGCTCCACGTGCCGCTCATCATTCGCTATACAGGCCCCGTGCCCGCGGGCAAGCGGATATCCGGCTTCACGCAGCACAAGGACCTCGTGCCGACGCTGCTCGATCTCGCGGGCATCGAATCGAAGCAGCGGTTCGACGGGCAGAGCGCGATGTCGCTGGTCCGCGGCTACGGGGTGTCTTTCGAGAGTGAGTTCTATATCACCGAGTGCACCTGGATGAGGAAGCACGGCTGGCGCACACCGGAGTGGAAGTTGATCGTCGCGCTGGAGCCGGATTTCCACTTCAAGCCGGAGGTAGAGCTGTACAACCTGGTCCAGGATCCTCATGAGGACAACAACCTCGCGGAGCAGGAGCCGGAGGTCGTCGCGCTGCTCCGCGGACGGATGGAGGCCTGGATCGCGAAGCGCGAGCGCGAAGAGGACGTGACCAACCCGATGCTGACCCAGGGCGACTGGCACGGCCACACGGGAATCGGGCCGTTCACGAGCTCGCAGCAGGCCTACGATACGCTCCACATCGGCGATCCGAAGGCCGCGGCGCGCCTCCAGTCGGAGACAGAGGGCCGCGACGATCCGCCGGCCGCCGCGGGGAGCAAGTAGGATGGCATCCAACCGCCTGCGGGGCGCCGGATGCGCGCGCTACGTGCCGCTGACGCGCCGGTCGCCGGCCGCATGCCGCGAAGCCGCGCTCGGCCGATCGAGGCGACGGCCATACGGAGCGGCGCAGTGAAATTCGCCACTCGCGCCATCCACTCCGGCTCCGATCCCGGGGTTGATGGCGACGTCGTCCCGCCGATCCACCTCACGACAGTCTATGCGTACGCCGCGCCCGGCGAGCCGCGAACGGGGTACGAGTACGTCCGGTACGGCAACCCGACGCGGAGCGCGCTGGAGCGCTGTATCGCCTCGCTGGAGAATGCGCCGGACGACTGCCCCGCCCTCTGCTTCAGCTCCGGCCAGGCGGCGACGGACTGCGCCCTGCGCCTGCTGCGGCCCGGCGACCGGCTTGTGATGGCGCGCGACGTCTATGGCGGCACCACGCAGCTTGCGGAGCAGGTCCTTCGGCCCGCAGGCGTCTGCGTCGAGCTCGTCGACGCGACGGATACCGATGCCTTCACCGCCGCGATAACGGCGGATACGCGGCTGGTCTGGATCGAGAGCCCTTCCAACCCGCTTCTGCGCATAACGGACGTGGCCGCCGTGGTTCAGGCGGCGCGGTCCGTCGGGGCGCTGGTTGCGATCGACAACACCTTCGCAACGCCCTGCTACCAGACGCCGCTCGACCTGGGCGTCGACATCGTGATGCACTCCGCCACCAAGTATCTGGGCGGCCACACCGACCTGCTCGGCGGCGCCCTGGTCGTCCGCGACCCGGCGCTGCGCGAGCGGCTCTACACGGTGCAGAAGCTTACCGGCGGCGTTGCGGCGCCCTTCGACTGCTGGCTCACTCTGCGCGGAATCCGGACGCTGGAGATACGGATGGCGGCGCACTCCGCCAACGCGCGCGCCGTCGCGGAGCTGCTCGAAGAGCACCCGCGGGTCGCCGCGGTCCACTACCCCGGCCTGGTCTCGCATCCGCAGCATGCGCTCGCGGCGCGGCAGATGCGGGGCTTCGGCGGCATGGTCGCGTTCGAGGTGAGGGGCGGAAGGCCCGCGGCCGAGCGCGTCCTCGGCCGGACGCGGCTGTTCGCCCTCGCCGCCAGCCTGGGCGGCGTCGAGAGCATCATCAGCTACCCGCGGCTGATGTCGCACGCCGGCCTCACGCCGAAGGAGCGGCAGCGCCGCGGCATCGGCGACGGACTCCTGCGCCTCTCGGTCGGCCTGGAGCACGCCGACGACCTAATCGCCGACCTGGACCAGGCACTGAGCTAAGACCCCGAACCCCTTTTTCGTTTTGGGCGTGCGACACGAGGTCGCTTGTGTGATTGTCACGCGCGCTGCGACGTGACCGGGTGTCCCATCACCCGTACCCTAGGAGGTACTGCGGCGAGGTAACAAGCTGTGGGAAGCCCTCTGACAACGTATC
>DATGJU010000536.1:0-3472 GCA_035295045.1 Chthonomonadaceae bacterium | reverse complement strand
CGATCAGTCGAACTCCCAGATTGTGGAGGCAGATGTCGTTGCGGACCTGCTCGAACGGCCGGGCGTAGATGAACGGCGCGATGCTGTAGGCCCAGGGCCGGAAGCCCGCGTGCGCGAGTCCCGCTGCCACGCCGATCATGTTCTGTTCCGCGACGCCGGCGTTGACGAACCGGTCGCCGGCCGCCTCCTGCAGCGGCTCGAGCGCGCCGAAGCCCAGATCTCCGGTCAGGAAAACGAACTTCTGGTCGGCCGCGCATGCGACGAGGCTGCTGCAAAGCGCGTCTCTCACGCCGCCCTCCGCGTATAAATGCGGCCGCCGGCTTCGAGGTCCGCCAGCGCCTGCTCATACATCTCCTGGGTCATCGGCAGGTAGTGCCACTCCAGGCGGTCCTCCATGAACCGCACTCCGCTGCCCTTCACCGTGTCCGCGATGATCGCGGCCGTCCCGAATCGCGGCGCGGCCAGCGACCGGTGCAGCGCGCGCTCATCGTGGCCCGGCACGGCGGACGTGGCGACGCCGAATGCACTGAACTGCTCTTCCAGGTCCGCGCCACTCAGATCGCGCACGCGCGCGAATCCCTGGAGGCCGTTCCGATCAACGATGATCGTGAGCGGCAGCCCGCGCTGTGCCGCGAAGATCAGCGCCTCCCAGTTCGACCCCTCCTGCCACTCGCCGTCCGAAAGCAGGCAGTAGACGCGCCCCGGCTCGCCGGAGAGATGCCGGCCCAGCGCCAGCCCGCAGGCAAGCGGAAGGCCGTGACCCAGGCTGCCCGTCGCGAAAGGGATCTGCTCGACGTGCCGTGGCGAAGGGTGGCCGCCAAGCCGCGTGTCGTCCTTGTGAAATGTCCGCAGATCGTCGTCGCTGAGCACGCCGACGGTCCAGAGGACCGTATACAGCGCCCCGGCGGCATGGCCCTTCGAAAGAACGAACTGGTCCTGTGGTCGCAACACTGTATGAAAGAGCGTCATGAGTATGTCGAGGCACGACAGATTTCCGCCGATGTGCCCGCAGCCACTTTCGTAGTGCATGCGGAGCAAGCGGCGGCGCGCGTCAAGGATCCGCGCGGGCAGCCGGTTCAGGGCGTTGGTTTTGTCGAGGCTGGACATACGCAGGTTTATCGGCCGGATTCGGGCGTATCTTCATGCCGATAGATGACGTACTTCGCACGCAATGTGTCGACCCGGTAGCGCGCGCGAACGAAAGCCGCGAGCTCCGGAAAGCGCGCGATCCGATCGTACTGACCGTGAGGCCAGCCCCACCGATAGACGATCAGGTACTCCGGCGGCCGCGCGGCCAGGTCGGAAATGAGCTCGCGCTGAACCGACCGAAGATAGGGGTCGCGGGCGTCGCCGTACAGCAGGAAGTCGCAGAGAAATCGCGTGGCGAGCGGCCGGCCGAGCCGCATCATTGCGTGGCTGCATCCGCCCGTTGTATCGAAGCACTGGACCGTGTCGGCCCGGCGAAGACGCGGCCCAAGGTCGCGTTCGATCGAGACGACCGTATCCAGCGTGTCTGCCGTCAGCGCGTTCGCTCCGGCGAGCCTGGCCTGCCAGCATCCGACGCCGAGGACTAGAAGCGTTAGAGTGGAAGCCGCAATCGCGATGGCGGGACGCTTCGCCCCACGGACCATTCCGGCGCAGTTACAGGCCGCGAGGGCGCAGGCAAATCCGACCAGCGGATACAGCTGATACGGCCAGCCCTTGCCCTGGAGAACGTAGTGCAGCGCGCCGTAGGCTACACCAGCGATCAGCGCGAGGCGGCGGATGTCAGGCCGGCCCGCGACCACCGCGGCAGGCGCCGTAAGCAGGCATGGCAGCCAGATCACCCACGTTTCGGACAGGTATTGCGCGAATGGCCGATCGTGCATCCGCGCATAGAGCGGCATGACGCCGGCGAGAATAGCCGTGAACGGCCGTAATCCGCCGGACATCGCCAGCCAGAACGCGAATACCGCGAGCGGCAGCGCCGCGCCTGCGCAAACGGATGCCGAGCCGAGCCACCTGCGGCGGACAGACAGACCCGGCGACACGATGGCGAGCCCGATTAGCGCCGCCGCCAGCAGGAGCGCAAGCGGCTTGATCGCGGCCGCGCATCCGATCGCCGCGCCCGCGACTGCAAGACGCCGCCAATCGCCGCCGGCCTCGAGGCCGCGAACCGCAAGCAAAAGGCCGGCGAGCAGAAACGTGAACTCAAGAAGGTCGCGCTGCGCCATCCCTGGAGCGCCGTTCGATAGGTGGAACCCGGCGAAAACCAGCACGGCGGCGCCGCCCCACCAGCGCGCGACCGGATAGCAGAACTCGAAGAGGAAAGCGCCGGTGATTGCGAGCCATATCAAATCGAAGTGGCGAAAGGCCGTGTCGGAGCTGCCGAGGAGTTTCAGGATCAACAGATGGATGACGTAGACGCCGGGCAGGTTCATGTCGTAAACGTCGCGGTACGGTACCGCGCTGTTTGAAATCCGCCAGGCCACGTAGTGCATTATCGGTCCATCGTGAACCAGCGGCCATTGCAACGACTGCACGAAAAGCGGAGCGACTCCCAGCCCAATCCAGACAAGCATGCCCGCGACGACTGCTCGTGCGAGCCGCGCCGCATCGCGGTCGGCAGCCGCGGCGATCGCGAGCGTGAAGTGCGACGGGCCCGCCGTCTGCGGGTAAGTGGCGCTTGAAGGGACGCGCGCGAGTGCCGGACGGAGATAGTACACAACGCCGACGCAGAGGCCGACCAGCCATCGCGGATCGACGGCGAGCAGTGTTTCGAAAATGCTGGCGCGTTCCAAGCAGATCCCCCGGAAGCGCTGCAGGTCCGGCTGCCATTGGCGCCGGCATCGCAGCGAAGAGACGCAGAGGGATTGTCGGCAAAACGGACGGCCAGCGTCAGCGGCGCGGCCGCAGCAGATCAGAGGAGGGAGTGACCACCTCGATCCTGCTTGAGCGCAGCATCTCGGCGGCAGAGGATTTTGGGGCGCAGCCGGCGCGCAGCAGCTCGCGGCCGGGACGCCATAAGGCCACACGCATCTTGACCGCATCGCAGCAGCGTGTTGCCGCGCCGCGAACCTCGGGGTCGCCGTGCTGCGCGAGCTCCCTGATGTTCGCCACAGCCCGCTCGGTCCCGACAAGCTCAAGGCCATGCAGTATCGATTGGAATCGCCGCCGTCCGGCGTACTCCTGGACTGCGACCCTGAGCCAGCGGAGGAGCAGTCGCTCGCCCGCCGCGCCCCACGCGGCGACATCCGACGCCGACATCGCCTCAAGCCTGCGGTCGATGGCCGATCCAAGTCGCGCGCGCAGCGGGACACAGATCGAGACAGCTTCCAGCATCGCCGGCACGGCCCGCGCCTCGGGTCGCTTGGAGAGCGCAGCGGCGATTGTAATCAGCTCAGCCGATTCCCATGCGCCGTCCGGGACACTCGGAAACGGGTTCGCGACGCTCGCGGCTTTTCGGCCCGCTTTGCGAACGAACAGCCCAACA
>DATGJU010000535.1:0-4139 GCA_035295045.1 Chthonomonadaceae bacterium | reverse complement strand
CTTGGAGAAGCGGCAACTATGCGGAACTCCGCGCCGGTGACCTGCCGGAGCGTGGCGGCCAGCTCCTCGGCCGCGTGGCGCTCCGCGACTGTCGCGCCGGGCTGCGACACGATCACGCAGCGCGCCTTGCCGCCCGCCGCGATTGGCACTCCGGCGTGGGCCGCGAGGCACATCAGGCTTAGACATACGATCAGGACAACGGTGTGCATTGCGGGCTCCGAGCGGATATCACTGGCCGGGACCGAGATCCCGCCTTACGCAACATTACCCGTGCCGCCGCCGAAACCCTCCTGCAGGCTCGCACCATGAACGCCGGGGAAATGACGGGCCGGGCGCCGCTTGCCCGCTCACTCCATCATCCGCTCGCTGCCGGCCCGCTGTGCGAAAAGCGCGATCTGCGTTCGGCCGTCCAGCCCGAGCTTCTCGAGAATGCTGCTTACGTAGTTCTTCACGGTTGAGTAGCTGAGCCGCATCTCGCGCGCGATCTCCTTGTTCGAGCAGCCGCGGCCGACCAGCGATACCACCTGCCGCTCACGGAGTGTCAGATCGTGCGATCGCGGCTGCCAGTCCGAAGGGTCCGGGTCGAGCTGCACGTGCGCTCCGAATGCCAGTATCGAGTCGGCCGTACGCCAGAGACGAGCGTTCCGATCCAGCCCGTTCCACGCACCCTCGCCTTTGACTCGCAATCCGCGCTGCCTCTCGAGAATAGCGCCGATTCGGCCGGCGAGCGGCGAGTCCGAATGCTCCGGACATGGCGCCGTGGCCGCGGACGGCGAGGTTGCGCCGGCTGCGCCCACTGGCAGGCCACATGCACAGCTCACGGAGAGTACGGCGAACGCGTCCGGATTGGACGCGCGAAGTCGCTCGATCAGGTCGATTCCAGTCCCATTCAACCGCGTTTTGTCCAGCAGCAGGATGTCCATAATGTTCTCAATCCGGCTCGTGCCGGCAAGTGCAATACCCAATGCCTGAATCACAACAGCCTGATGATACGGCCATGGGCGCCGGACGGACATCCGCGATTCGGCGGATTCTGGCAGGCCGCGACGTTCCGGTACAGGTGTGATTCGTGGTTTCCCGGGCTCCGCCGTGATCTCAAATCGGATTCCCAAGGCCCCCGGCGGGTCCGCCCGGCGACACGGGCGCAGCTCCGGGTAGTACTTTTTGCCCATTGGCAGCGCGCTCCGCTTACCGAGTATTCTGTGAATCACGAGAAAACAGCCCGCACGTATGGCTGCTTCGAGACCGGTGAAGGAGAACCGACTTGGCACCTCTGAAACTCGCGAGCGTCCTGCAGATCGCCGTGCCCGTGTGCCTCATGGGAGCGCTTGCGCTGCCCGCGCTCTGCGCGCCGCCGAAGGGCGCCGCGAAGGGCCCTTCGGCCGCCAACGCCGCCGCCGGCAAGAAAGTGTATGAGCAGAACCGATGCGCCGCCTGCCACTCGATCAATGGAACGGGAGGCAAGGCGGGTCCGGACCTGAGCAGCGAGGGGTCGAATACCGCCCACTCCGTCGCCTGGCTCCAGGCCGAGATCAAGAACCCGAAGTCGCACAAGCCGGATTCGAAGATGCCGTCCTACGAAGCCAGCATCAAGGGCAAAGAGCTGTCGAGCCTTGCCACGTACCTTAGCAGCCTGAAAAAGAAGAAGTAGCGACCCGGTTCCGGCCGACGTGCCGGACCGACAGGCAGATCGGAAGGAGTCACCATGGGCGGGCGGTCACGGGCCTGGCGCATCGTACTACTATCGCTAACAACCATCATGCCCGTCTGCGGGCTGTTGGCGCTTAGCATCGTCGCGCCTGCCGCGCCGCCGAAAGCCCAGAAGGCGCAGAAGCCGCCCAAGCCGCATCCGTTCCCGATCAACCTGTTCGCGGAGGCGGACGAGGGCGACTACTCGAACGAGAAGAACTGCGCGACGTGCCACCGCTCGTCCGTTGACTCCTTCGATCGGTCGCCGCACGCCCCCTTCATGAGGAATCCGCACAACCCGCAGGACAAGCAGGGCTGCCAGGCCTGCCACGGACCGAGCAAGCGGCACGTGGAGCATCGGAAAGAGGAGGAGGGCCGGTACGCCAACGTGATCAGCTACACGCATGCGAAGCCGGAGGAGATCGCGGCCGCATGCCTGCGCTGCCACGCCGACACCATGACGGTCTCTCACTGGAAGCGGAACGCCCATGCCCAGGCCGGCGTTAGCTGCACGACCTGCCATCAGATCCATGCTTCGGACCGGCTCGGCAAGGACCGGTCGGGCACGCCGCCGCCGCCAGGCGACTCGCTGGACGTGCACGCCGACGTGAACGAGACGCCGCATTCGGAGGTGTTCCCGAACGCGCCGGAGCCCAAGGCGCTCCTGAAGGCATCGGAAGCGACACTCTGTGGCCAGTGTCACCGCCGCCAGCTTGCGGAGTTCCGCCAGAACTTCCATCATCCGGTGCCCGAGGGCCGGCAGGTGTGCAGCGACTGCCATTCTGTCCATCCGAACAAGGATGCCCGAGAGCAGGTCGCAACGACGAAGCAGAACTGCATCACGTGCCACCATGAAGTGGCCGGGCCGTTCGTGTTCGAGCATGACCCGACGTCCGACTTGACCGGTGAGGGCTGCCTGGAGTGCCACCGGCCGCACGGATCGCCGAATCCGAAGATACTCAACTCGTTCTCACGGGGGTTGTGCGTGCGGTGCCACACGGATAAGTCCGTGAACCACCATCCCGGTCGGTCCTGTTTCGATTCCGGGTGCCATTCGGCGGTCCACGGCTCCAACCACAGCCAGCTCTTGCTTGGGAGATGAAGCGCAACGTGCGAACCGAACTGACAACGCTCCTGCTTCTGTCCTTCGCCGTCGGCTGCGCCGCGCAACAGCCGCCGCCCGTCGGCACGACGGATGCGGGCTCGCCGGCGCAGCAGACGCCGCCGCCGAAGGCCGGTGCGAAGCAGCAGTCCGCGGCCGGGCAGGACAAGTCCAAGCAGCCGCCCGCCGACGCGCCGGACACCCCCGCCGAGCCGGAATCGCCTAAGCCTCAAAAGTCGAGGCTCGCTCCGCCGTCGACGCTCTACATCGATGCCGGCTACGGGGATTGGGGCCTGAGCGGGAACGCGAGCAAGCTCCGGCAGTATGCGACGCCGCCGCACGGCCTCTTCCTGCGGAACCTGCGCTATTCGCCGATATTGAGGACGCCCTCCACCAGTGCATTCTTCGACGTCAAGGGGCTGGGCCAGGACGACTACCGGGCCGAGACGCGGCTTGTTTGGGGCTACGGCGAGACGCTGGCGTCCGCCTTCTCGTCCCGGTTCCGGTTCCTCGATCCGCTCGCAAACCAGGTGGGATCCAGCTCCAGACTCGTACAGGGGTTCAAGGGGAGCCAGGCGCTCGCGCGCGACTTCGCGCTCTCGTTCCAGTACCGCTTCGATACGCAGCACAACAACTACGCGGCGCCATTCGACAACCTGAACCAGGAGACGCAGTTCTGGGACGCCTCCGCCGCCGGCAAGCTGGGCCGCGGATTCGGAGCAGTCACCTTCTCAGACCTCCAGTACGCGGACCATACCGGCTCGCGCCTCGACTCCACCACGCAGACCGTGGCCCTGAGCTATCTCTGGAACCTCTCGAGCGCGGTCGACGTGGAGGCTGAATACCGGCATGCGGGGATTAGGCAACCCTCCCTGTCGGACAGCCACGTCGAGGTAGTCTCGCTCAAAGGCGACGTGGCGCTCGGGCCGTCGACGGACCTGAACGTGCGGCTGCAGCAGCGCAATCTGGCCCTTCCGAACGTGCAGAGCGCCTACGTCCGGGGGCAGGGCCTCGGTATGGCCAGCCTGTTCCACCGCTGGAAGTCCTGGCGGGCGCAGGTCGGAGTGCGGCTGCAGGAGGACGAGCGGGTAAACGCCAGCCACACGTTTGTCGACGTGCCGAAGTGGAGCACTGTGGAGGGGCGCCTGTCCGGCCGGCTGCTGGACGGCTGGCGACTGACCCTTCGCGGCTACGCACAGACACTCTCGGATCCACCCGTTGCCGCGACGGACGATCCGGCGTCGCTCTACTGGACCAGCCGGAACTTTTTCGAGGCCAGGCTGGAGGGCGGGCCGCCGGACATCAGCTACTATCTTGTCTATACGTTCCAGAACAACCGCAATAGCGC
>DATGJU010000534.1:0-16683 GCA_035295045.1 Chthonomonadaceae bacterium | reverse complement strand
AAGCTTGGCGTGAAGGCTTCGCTGCCGGAGTTGAGGAAGGCGGCGGGGACGGATGCGCAGGGCACGACGCTGGCCGGCCTGAAGCGCGCGGCGGAGGGGCTGCGCATGAAGGCGGAGGGAGTTCAGGCCGGCCGCGAGGCGCTTTCGAGGCTGCCTACTCCCGCACTGGCGTGGGTGCGCGGCGACCACTACATCGCGGTGCTGGCGGTTCGGGGCGAGGGCGAGAGCGGCACGGCGGTCATTCACGACCCGAACGAGCCGGCGGAGCGGACGATCGCGCAGGAGCGGCTGCTGCAGATGAGCGGCGGGTATCTGCTGACGCTTCGGCGGTGAAGAGGCTTTATCCGCAGATTTCGCAGATGAACGCAGATTGGGGAAAGCGCCCTTTTCGTGGTTTTTCGTGAGTTTCGTGGACAAAGATTCCGCCGCTCCTGCGCGAGAGCGGCGAAAAGAAAGGCCGCCCGCTTCCCCCTTATGTCTTGGCGGACTAAAGGAAACGAGCAGCCTCATGGCCCGAAAGGCCTGTCGCTGCTATTGTGGCGCAATCCTTTCGGGCCTGTCAACCGGGCGAAGTGTTGGCGCTTCGCCCCGTCGGCCCCAAGCGGGCCAGACAGGAGGATCGGATCCTATGCATCCGAGAAGCGTTCCCTGGACGGTTCACTCTCTCTTTCGGCGCGGCCGCATAAGGCGACCGCTCGCCCTTCTCGCCCCCGTGGCTTTCGCCTGGACGTTCGTCCTGGCGACGCCCGCGCGGCTCCTGGCGCTCGCCCCCCAACCCCCCAATTCTGGGGGGCTTCCCTACCGCGCGCTCTCCGACAGCGAGATGCGGCGCATCACCGGCAGCCAGGGATTTGGCGGCCCGATGCACGCGCTCTCGCTCTCGCCCGACTCCGGCTCGACGTTTCCCTGGGAGGGGGAGTCCGGCGACACGAACACGGGGAACGGCAACAAGCTGACCAGCATTCCGATCGTCTCGTGGACGGCGCGCGGCGGGATGCCGGTCGCCTTCACGCTCAACCACAACAGCCAGTCCACGCACAACTCGGAGCTTGGCTACAAGTGGACGCACAGCTTCGACATCTACCTCGTCTCTGTGGGAGGCACGACTTTCGGTCCGGGCGGCGGAAGCTGGAGCGGGCTTGCGGTGCACTGGGGAGACGACCAGAGCTACGTCTTCACCCTAACGAGCGGCGTCTACGTCCCGCCGGCTGGCATCCACGACACGCTCGTGCAGAACGTGGACGGCAGCTACACGCTGACCCGGCCGAATCAGACGCAGTATCATTTTATGACCAACTACTACTGCGACACCATTACCGACGAGAACTCCAACCAGATCGCGATCTCCTACAATAGCGGGAATTTCGTGACCTCGATCAGCGACCCGACTTCCCGCGCGATCTCGATCGCCTATGATTCGAGCTCGCGGATAAGCACGATCACCGATCCGCTTTCGCGGGTGTGGACCTGCCACTACACATCGGGCGATCTGACCTCCGTCGACCTGCCGACCCTCGCGAGCACGACCTATTCCTGGGGCGTCTCCTACAGCTCGGCGCACGACATCACGACCTTGACCACGCCGGGCAGCCGGTCGGAGACCTTCACGTACAACTCCGTGGACGACAGCCTGGCTTCGGCGACCGACGGCTGCGGCAACGAGACCGATTACAGCTACGCATCCGGCGCGACGACGATCACGGATCCGAACGGCCACACGCAGGTGGACAGCTACTCCAGCGGCGTGCTGGTCTCGCGAACGGATGCGGCGAGCGAGACGGAGTACTACACGTGGGATTCGGACAATAACAGGACCCAGGTGACAGACAAGCGGGGATATGTCTGGAACTACACGTTCGACAGCGCTGGAAACTGCCTGTCCGATGAAGATCCCTACTCCAACCAGACGGTTCGGACATTTAACAGCCACAACAAGCTCTTGACCTCGACCGATCCGTTGGGCCACGTCACCGAGACGATCGTCTACGACAGCCACGACAATCCGACCTCGGTGACAGACGCCCTCTCGCATTCTGTCTCCACGACATGGACGACTCACGGCCTGCCCGACACGGTGACGGACAGCTTGAGCCACAGCACGAGCTTTTCGTACGATTCGGACGGCAACTGCACGCTGGTGACAGACGCCAACTCGAATCAGGTGTCGGCCAGCTTTGACGGATTGGGCCACAAGCTCAGCACGACCGACGAGCTCTCGCACACCACGAGCTATACCCTGGAGGCCTGGTCGCGCGTCACCGATGTCACCACGCCGGCCGGCTCTACCACGCTGGCTTATGATCCGGACGGGCTGACGACTTCGGTAACAGACGACAATTCGCACACGACCTCGCAGACATTCGACGCCTGCGGCCGGCCTTTAGTGACCACGAGGGCCAACGGCGACACCTTCACCAATTCGTGGGACGGGACCGGCCAGAAGGGCCTGCTCTCGTCGACCACGGACGGCAACAGCCACACGACCAGCTTCTCCTACACGGCGCGCAACCAGAAATCCGGCGCCTCTTACCCGGACTCCACCTCGGAGAGCTGGACCTACGATGAGAACGGGGCGGTCGCCAGCCACACGGACGGCCGGGGATATACGAGCAGCTACAGCCTCGACCACGCCGGCCGCCTGGCGGGCATCTCCTTCCCGCACGATACCTCGGTCAGCTTCTCGTATGACGCCGCCGGGCGGAAAGTCAGCATGACCGACGCGACCGGAACGACCGGCTGGACGTACGATAACGCGAACCGCTGCACGCAGATCGCACAGCCCAACGGCACGGTCAGCTACTCCTTCGACAACGCCAACCGCCGGACCAGCATGTCGATCAGCGGAACGGGCAGCTGGAGCTACACGTTCGATGCCGCTAATCGGTTGACCGCGACCGAAAACCCGAATTCGGAAACGACCAGCTTCACCCTGGATGCGGCGGGTCGCACAACCCGGCAGGACAACGCCAACGGCACCTACGTCTTGAACTCCTTTGATTCGGCCAACCGGATCACGGAGATCGTGACGAAGAACTCGTCGGCCACGGTCCTCTCCGACATCCAGTATGGCTACGATGGCGTGAACGAGACGAGCCGCACCGATTCGGATGGAACGGTCACGACCTTCGGCTTCGATAACGCCAACCAGCTCACGAGCGAAGTTCGCGACAACAGCCACGGCACGGGCTATACAATCGGTTATACGTACGACCACAACCAGAACCGCACGAGCAAGACGCTCAACTCGGTGATGGACAGCTACTCCTACGACAGCCACGATAAACTGACTTCGACGAGCAGCAAGTCGTTCGCATACGACAGCGCTGGAAACTGCACGTCCGTGACGGTGGGCGGCAATACCACTTCGCTCACCTGGGACGACAGCAGCCGCTGCACGGGCATTACCTACCCCTCGTCCGCGACGAACTCGTTCTCGTATAACGGGGAGGACCTGCGCGTTTCCAAGACCGACTCTGCCGGAACCAGCGCGCCGATCACGAACGGAACTGAGCCGGCGAGCGCGGTGCTGAAAGACGCGCGCGCCGTTTACACGCCGGGAATAGGCGAGCGGACGACAGGATCTGGCGCCGCCTCCAAGTGGTATCATACCGATGCGCTTGGCTCGACGCGGGGCATCACGGATGGAAGCCAGAGCGTCACCGACGCCGTGCTCTACGATGCGTTCGGCATGACCGTGAGCCGCTCAGGCAGCACGGCGACGCCGTTTGGCTTCGTGGGAGCCGGGCAGTACCAGACGGATGCCGACAGCGGGCTGATGCTTTGCGGGCACAGGCTCTACGACGCCAGCGTGGGGCGGTTCATCTCAAGCGATCCGGCGATGGCGGGAACGAACCGGCATGCCCATCGCGGGAACGCGCCGCGAGATGCGACGGACCCCAAGCGGATTGCTGAACCGCTCGGCCCGCGACAGGCCTAGCGGATAGGCGTAATGAACGCCGATCCCGCTGGCGGCTTCGGCACCGGATCGATCGTGGGCGGCGCCCCCTTTCGCTTCTGCGGCGGGGGCGCGGCGCTGGTTGCCAGCGCGCTCCCAGCGGGCGCGACGGCCGGCACGTCCTGTACCGCCGGGTCGGCTTCGGTGGGTTTAGCGCGCCGGAGCTCGCCGAGGTACCAGAGCCACATCGCGAACAGCGCGAACAGGCTGGTGTAGTTCGAGACGATCGCCGGAACGTGCGCGGCGTCGTACGCGCCGGCGATCGCGCGCGTCACCTGGTCGAACGGGTAGACGAGGTTGTGGGTCGGCAGCAGGCAGAGCGCGAGAATCAAGACCGCCTTCCAGCCACGCGCGCGGTCCGCGAGGAGCATGGCCGGCGGAAGCACCAGGACGTAGGAGTACAGCTTCAGGCGCGGGAGCAGCAGCGCGTAGACGACGCAGGCGAACATGATCACGAGCACGCCGTCCGTCTTGCGCGTCCGCCCGCGGTATCGCCAGAACGCCCGCGCGCTCACCGCCAGCACCATCACGATGAACGTCGCGTAGAGCGCCGGCGCCGCCGCGCCGACGCCCAGGGCGCGCGCCGCGTCGTCGAAGAAGGCGCGTGACGCCGGGTCGCACGCCGCCCCGTCGTAGTCGATCAGGGCGAGATTCGCGGCCATGTCGTGCGTCCAGCGCGGCCAGATCGCCGAGTTAAGCCGCGCCGCGGCGACCAGCATCGCCACGCCGGCGGCCAGCGCGATCCACTGGCGCCGCCGCTCCGCCGAATCGCCGTCGATAAGCAGGACGCAGGGCAGCAGAAGCGCCGTCGTCAGCTTGAACTGCGCGGCGATCACCAGGCACGCGGCAAACAGCAGGTACCGCCGGGTGAGCAGCGCCGCAAATCCGGCCCAGACGAGCAGCTGCTCGAACAGCGATACGTTGCCGGTCGCCAGGTCCTGCACGACCGCGAACGTGAAGCCGCCCGCGATCAGGAGCCACTGCTTTACGCCCAGCCGGATGTTGAACTGCCGCCGAAGAAGCAGAAGGATCAGCATGCCGGCGAGGCACTTCACGACCATCCACTGGCGCTCGGCGTCGAACTCCTTGTAGACCGTAAAGCACTTCAGCAGGATCAGCGCGCAGGGCGTATAGACGAACGGCTGGATTCCGGTCACGCGATCGTAGGGATTGGTGTGGATATCCAGGAACGCGACCGCGATGTAGTAGCACCGGAAGTCGAAAAAGAAGTACTTTCGCGACGTGAACGCGTAGAACAGCGCCGCGACGTGCAGCGCCGCCAGCCCGGCCAACAGCACCACGGCGGGGATGAGCGCCGCGCGCCGCCTCCACCGATCGTTCGGCGCAGCCTGTCCCTCCATCGCGAAACTCCCCCCGTCGGACCAGCGGCCCGGCACTCGCCAGTCGCGGCAATTGCACGAAATCGCGTGTTGACTCCCGGCCGGATATCCGCTATACTAACGGCACAACTGAATAGTCTTGCGTCGCAGCGCCACCAGAAGTTCGGTGGCTTATACGGGGGAAGTCCGGTGCGAATCCGGCACAGTCCCGCTGCGGTAATCGGTATTTTGCATCGCGGACAGAGATTGCGGTCCAGGCGCCCACAGGCGCGAACGTCCAAAGCTCGAAGTCCAGAATCCAGAGTATCGAAAGTCCGAATGCCCGTCTGCGACGATCACAGGTTCCTCTTCGCGAGAAAGGGGGGTGATACAGGTCGCGCGCGGGAATTTCCCGCGCATAGTCGCACCATTGTCGCCACCCGCAGGGGTGGCTTTTTTGTTGCCGGCGCTCTCCGCCGGACCCAGAGAGGAAGATCGAATGTCCCGTAACAGACAGGAGCCCCGCGGCTTCACGCTTATCGAGCTGCTCGTGGTAATTGCCATTATCGCCATTCTTGCCGCCATACTGTTCCCGGTCTTCGCAACGGCGCGAGAGAAGGCGCGGCAGGCGAGCTGCCAGTCCAATGTGCGCCAGCTCGGTCTCGCCACAATGATGTACACGCAGGACTATGACGAGACCTATCCGCTCTACCAGTACAACGACTGCCAGGGCTTCAGCTGTTTCCAATACTGGTTCGGCCTGCGGGTCGGAACCGGCTGGGACAAGACCAAGGGGCTGCTCTACCCCTACATGAAGAACGGGCAGGTTCAGCGATGCCCCAGCTTCGCAGGCGTGGCGCGGTTCGGCGATGGAAACGGCTACGGCTACAATTGGGGCTACGTCGGCTCGGACTACTACGTCTCCAACAACTGGCCGCCGATGAACCCGGCGAGCATGGCTGCGCTCAGCTCCGCCTCGGACAAGATCATGTACGCCGACGCAGGGTTCATCAATGCTCCCTGGTACGGTGGCGACGGCTCGATCACCGAGACGCCCGGCATCGATCCGCCAAGCAGTTGGTTCGGCATTCCGACGATCGACTTCCGCCACGTGGATCAGCGACGGGACATCAACACCGCCGCACAGACCGTGACGGACCGCGGATTCGCGAACATCGTGTGGGCGGACGGCCACGTGAAGGCGCTGAAGCAGAGCCAGGTGACCAACGCCATGTTCACGCGCCAGTAACGGCGAGCGCGATCAGATCGCCCAAGAGGAGCGTTGCGATCGGGTCTTCGCCAGCGTGAGGCAGCAGGTCGAACGTCGTTACGATCAGCGTGCCGGCGCCGACCGAGAGCCGGGCGACTAGCGCCGCGGGGTTGTGCAGCCAGCCGGCGAACAGCCCCGCAACGGCGCTGTCCGGCTGGATGCCCGTCAGAACCCGCTTCGGGACGATCGCCTGAAACTCGAAATCGAACCGCGCGGTGTCCGGCAGCGACGGAAACTTGTCCGTTGCGAACCAGGTCTTCGTTGTGCACCAGTCACCCCACCAGCCGTTCGCGGAACGGTCCGCCAGCCCGATGCCGAGCCCCGACGATCTCGGTATGCTGTTGGCGTCGGACGCGATCAGAACGGCGCGTCCGCCTTCCTGGACGAACCGGGCCAGCTCCGGATCCCAACCGGCCGCGATGGCGCAGGCGTCGGGCCGGCGTGACTGCGCCAAGCGGTACCCCATGGACTCCAGTGTCCGCGGCCAGCCGGGTTCGCCACGGAGCGAGTCGTGGGTCCAGAGAGGCACAGGCGCGGCCGCGCGGCGCCGTTCGGCCGGAACAAAGACGATATTCTGCGTGTTCCGCGCGATGATCGCCCCCGACGCATCCCTTAGCGTGAGAGAGATCTCATGCTTGGACGGCGCCTCCAGGCGCGGAGCTACAAGCCCGATTGCCGCCACGTTTGGCCAGAAGAAGCGCGGGCCGGCCTCGTCGCCCTGGCCGCCCCCTATCGGCTCCGTGCCGCGCAGCCCGTCGATGCCTTCGACCGACCAATCGACCGTTCCGTGCGTCAGGTCCGCGCCGCCGATGGTCGATGCCGCGATGTCGATCCGGGCCGACTCGCCCTCCCACAGCGCGGCTCGCGGCGACAGCCTCGGGATCAGTACGTCCTGTGCCTGCACGTCGCGCATCCGCTCGTGATACGACTTGCGGCCCCTGCCCATGTCCAGCAGGCCGTTGCATTCCCAGTTCACGTCCGTGAACTCCGTGATGACGTAGCCTGCGATCCGCGGGTTGCGGCGCATCTCCTCGATCTGCCACTTGAGCGAGAGCCACTGCTGCTGCTGCGAAGCCTCTGCCAGCGCCTCGTAGTCACGGAACGCCCGGTCCAGCCCCTGGCGGTGGAACCGCTCCAGCACCCCTTCCGGCCGGGTCGGCCCGCTGCCCGTCTTGAACCAGTAGGGCTCGCCGCCCTCCGCTTCGAGGACCGCATCCAGGCCTGGCAGGCCCCAGTTGCCGAACTCGGAGAGCACCAGCGGCTCGCCGCCACGGCGCCCCGCGTCGCCGTAGGCCGAGTAGGTCCCGCCCTTTCCTTCCACGAACGCATCCAGCCAATCGGCAAATGCCCGCGCCTGATCCGGGATATTGTAGTAGATGTGGTAATCGTCCAGGTCGGTTTCGAGGTGGAAGTTCGGAATGCAGGGCGAGTTGTCGATGACCAGCCAGCCGGGAAACGCCTGCTTCGCCCAGCGATACGTGTCACGCAGCCACTCTCGCTGCTCCGGGTCCGTGAGATCGATGCCCCAGGACTCGTTGATGATGGAGAGCGCGATGATGCACGGATGGCTGGCGTCGCGCCGCCACATGGCCTGGACCGTTGCGCGGGCGCGCTCGCGAAACGCAGCTGACAGCGTCTTGCCGTTCGGAAGCTCGTACCAGACCAGCAGCCCTATCTCGTCGCACAGGTCGAGGTAGGCCTCGGCCGGCACCTTGATGTGGCACCTGAGCAGATTCAGCCCGAGCTCTTTGGCCTTCACGAACTGGTCGCGGAGGAACGATTCCGAAGGCGGCGTGTAGATCGCGCGCGGGTAGAAGTCCTGATCGAGGGCGCCTGCCAGGAAGATCGGCCGGTTGTTAAGCCAGACGCGCCCCTCCCTCGCCTCGACCTTGCGCATGCCGAAGCGCTTCGTCAGCCCGTCCACCGCGGCGCCGTCGCGCTCCAGCGTGACGTGTGTGGTGTAGAGCGCGGGCGAGTCCGGCGACCAGAGCGCGGCTCCGGGAACGGGCAGCTCCAGCCGGACGGTGCGACGATCCTCTCCCGCGTCCTCGTGCCGCGCTAGCTCCGCCACGATCGCATGAACCGACTGTGCGCCGGGAGGCGGGGCGATTGCCACGTGCACGCGCGAACGCGCCGCATCGAGCTCCGCGGTCCCGGCTATTTCAATGGTCACGGTTACCAGGCCACGGTCGATGTCCGGCAGGCAGGTAACGCTGCGAATGTGCGATTGCGGACGCGCCTCCAGCCAGACGCTCTGCCAGAGGCCCCCGACGCTCGTGTACCAGCTCTGTTTGCCGTGCGGTATCTCCGCGAATGGGAGCGGCCTGCCGCCCGGCAGCGTCGCGTCCTGGCTCATCGTGGAATCGGTGACGCGCACGACGATACTGTGCTCCGCGCCCGCCGGCCGGCTCCGCAGCGCCTCGTCGACTCCGAATTCGAACGGGGTGTAGCCGCCTTCGTGCACGCCGACTGGCGCGCCGTTTACGAACGCCTCCGTATAGTAGTCGCTGGCGCCGAATCGAAGCACGACGCGCTTCCCGGCAAACGTCTCCGGGAGCGTGAACGTTCGCTCGTAAGTCCCTGTCCCGGCCCTGTTGATCAGGTCGTGCCGGAGGCTCTCCCACGGTCCCGGAACCGGCATGGGCTGCGCCGGCTCATCCCCGAAGCGAAACAGCCACTCGCCATCCAGCGAAACCTGGGGCCTGCCCGGCCCGCCGTCGGCTGCGCCACGCGTGTCTCTCGATTCCCTCACCGTTGCGGCTCCCATTCCGTTCGTCCGAAGCGATTACGTTGACAGGCAGACCGCCAATTACAGGCGCTGCCTTGCGGCCGTTATCGGCGCGCGGCGACGGGCGCGCAGACCACTCAGTGTGTCGGCCTGCAACATCCGTGAAATCTGTCGATGGCGTCGTGCCGGCAGGAATACCGGTCCCGGCGCGCGAAAGCAGGCTCTCAGCGTATTGCGCTCGCGCGACTGGCCGAATCAGGAAACTCGGCGCCCGGGAAAAGGTAACGATCCATGGAAGCCCCGACGCTCCAGAACCCCGAAACAACCCTTCTCATCGTGGACGACGACCCGCTCATGACGGAGCTGTTCCGAGTATCCATGTCCCGGCGCGGATTTCGCGTTCTTACCGCGTGCGGCGGCCGCGAGGCCCTTGGCATCGTGCAGGCCGACGATAGCGCCGTCCGCCTCGTGGTAACCGACGTCACCATGCCGGAGATGGACGGCCTCGAGCTGGCGCGCGAGCTGGGCCGCGTCCGGCCGGATCTGCCGGTCCTGCTAAGCACGGGCCACGACGCCGACATGGAAGTCGCCGCCGGCCTGCCGAATGTCCTTGGGATCGTGAACAAGCCCTACCAGGCGCGAGACCTCGCCGAGCGCATCCGCGCGATCGTCGCCTGCGGCCCCGCCGAAAGCTGACGTGACCGCTACGCCCCCAGCCCCCCAAATTCTGGGGGCTTTGGAGGAGTGGCGAGCTATTGACTCGCTGCTGGGTTCGCCCCCCAACCCCCCAATTCTGGGGGGCTAGCAGGCGTGCGCGCTCGCTGCTGGGTTCGCCCCCCAACCCCCCCAATTCTGGGGGCTAATAGGCGTGCGCGCTCGCCGGCGCTTACCCTGCCTGAGCGCCGGCCGGGCTGCCTAGCGTCTCCGTGGCGAACGTGTCGAAGTCGAGCGAAGGGACCGCTCCGCCTTCCAGTCTAAAGAATCCCGCCGAGGCGATCATCGCCGCGTTGTCCGTGCACAGGTCGCGCGGCGGAACGACCAGCCGCAGGCCCTCCTCGTCCGCCATGGCGCGCAGCGCGCGGCCGAGCGCCGCGTTGGCCGCCACGCCCCCCGCGACCGCGACGGTCCGAACGCCGGTCGCGCGCGCGGCCCGTTTCAGCTTCTCCGACAGCACGGAGACGATGGCCGCCTGGTAGCTCGCGGCCAGGTCGGCCGGCGGCGTGTCGCCTTCCTCTCGCGCCAGGAACGACCGGAGCGCCGTCTTCACGCCGCTGAAGCTGAAGTCCAAACTATCGCCGAGCATTGCGCGCGGGAACGGGACGCGCGCCGGGTCGCCGGTATCCGCCAGACGCGCCAGGTTCGGGCCGCCCGGGTACGGCAGTCCCAGCAGCCGCGCGCCCTTGTCGAACGCCTCGCCGGCCGCGTCATCGCGCGTCCGGCCGAGAAGCGCGTACGCGCCATGGCCGTCCATACGGACGATCTGGGTGTGCCCGCCGGAGACGATCAGCACGAGGACCGGAAGGCTCGCGAGGATTTCGGGCGCCGCGAGCGCCACCGAGTAGATGTGCCCCTCCAGGTGGTGGATCCCGACGACGGGGCGGCGCAGCGCGAAGGCCAGCGCCTTCCCCGCGGTGACGCCGACCAAGAGCGCGCCGAGAAGGCCGGGCCGGTTCGTCACGGCCAGCGCATCGATCGACGCGAAGTCGCAATCCGCCGCCGCGAGCGCATCGGAGATCACCGGCAGGATCTGCTCGACGTGCATCCGCGAGGCGACCTCCGGCACTACGCCCCCGTAGCGCGCGTGCAGGTCGGCCTGGCTCGCGACTACGTTGGAGAGGATGGAAACACCGTCGCGTACCACGGCCGCGGACGTCTCGTCGCAGCTCGATTCGATGCCAAGCACGTTCACGAGGCGAAGCGCTCGGCCGGCGCGCCGTAGTCGAGCTGGCGGCGCAGCTCGTACAGCCGCTGGCGATAGACGAGAGTATGGATCGCGCCGGCCCACATGACGATCGCGTTCTCCCCCGTATCTTTGTAGTAGCTCTTCCGAATCGCCGCGTTGACGAATCCGTACTTGCGGTAGAGCGTCTGCGCGGCGCGGTTGCTCTCGCGCACCTCCAGGGTCGCATGCGAGGCGCGCCGCATCACCGCCTCCTCCATAAGCGTGAGCAGCAGGCGCTCGCCCGCTCGAACTCCTCGATGCCGCGGATCGACCGCCAGAGTCGTCACGTGCGCCTCCTCGCCGACCACCCACGCGCCGCCATACCCGACGATCTCCACGCCGATCCGCGCGATCAAGTAGAACGCGGCGCGGTTGCCCAGCTCCACCTCGTACACCGAGCGCTGCCACGGCTGCGGAAACGCCCTTCGATCGATCGCCTCCACCGCGTCGAGATCGCAGATGCGCATCGGCTCAATGCTTACCGGCGCCGCCATCGTCCGAACGACGCCACTTTCATGAACGCTCCGAGCCCACATACCCGGCAAAACCCCCACGCCCGTCCCTGCTTTCCAGCGCGCGCGCCGCATCGCGCCGCGTCGCCAGTTTAACACGGCCGGTTTGGATTGTCAACGCGCCGGAGCGCGTCGCGCAGCATCCCGGCGGCCGCGCGGACGCGGCCGGTGTCCACGCCCGTTTCGACACCACGTACCGCAAGCATATCCAGCAGCGACTCGGTCGCCAGGTTGCCCGGCGCGCCCGGGGCAAACGGGCAGCCGCCCAGGCCGCCTGCGGACGAGTCGAAAACGGCCACGCCGGACCGCATCGCCTCCTCGACGTTCGCAACCGCCGCGCCGCGCGTATCGTGAAAATGGTAGGCGAAGGCTTGCAGCGGCAGGATCGGCATCAGCGCCTCGGTGAGGCGGCGAACGTCATCCGGAGTGGCGGCCCCAATGGTATCCGCCACGGAGACCTCGTCCACACCCATCTCCAGCAGGCGCGATACGATGGGCAGGACCGCCGCGTGCGCGACCGGCCCGGTAAACGGACAGGCGAACGCGGTTGACACATAGCCTCGCACCCAGAGTCCGGCTCGCCTGGCTGCAGCGGCGAGGCTCGCGAACTGGTCCAGCGATTCGGCGATACTCCGGCCAATGTTTCGCCGCGCGAACTCATCGCTCGCCGCGGTAAAGAGCGCGATCCCATCGACGCGCGAGGCGAAGGCGCGCTCCAGCCCGCGCTCGTTGGCAACCAGCGCCGTGTACCGCACGCCGGGCCGGCGGTCGATGGCCGCGAATACCGCCTCGGCATCGGCGAGCTGCGGGACCCGCACCGGGTTTACGAACGACGAAACCTCCACGTCGCGCAGGCCGGAGTCCGACAGCATGTCGATAAACCGCACCTTGGCATCCGTCGGCAGCACGGCCGGCTCATTTTGAAGCCCGTCGCGCGGCCCTACCTCGACAACCCTCACACTCGCCGTGGCCATGACATCCTCAGCGTCCTTGGCGCTAGACCCGCGCTTCGATGCGGGCCAGCTCCTCCCCCGGCTCTACGCGCTGCCCGCGCTCCGCGCGCAGTCCGCGGACGGCGCCGGCCATCGGCGCATCCACCGGCGTCATTACCTTCATCGCTTCGATCACGGCCACCGGGTCGCCGGCATCCACGATCTGTCCCTCGGCGACCACGAGGTCCGCCACGATCCCACCGCATGGCGCCTTGATAACACCGCCCGATGCCGCGGGGCCGCCCTCCGGCCTGCGCGTCGGCTGCTGGAAACGATAGACGCGCCCGCGATACGAGACGATGATGGACGAGCCGGCCCGGACGACGGCGGCGGCAAAGCGCGCCTCGGGCACGCCGGGAGCGGCCGGATCGACGGCGATCTCCACGAGCGGCCCAGCGCGCCGCACGACGCGCGCGCCCAGATCACGGCCGTCCGGCAGCCGGACGCGCCAGCCGTCCGCGGAGCGCTCCACTCCGATCGCGACCTCGCCGCCGTCCGTATCATACCGGGTCTCCGGCATCACAGCCTCCCGAATTGCAAGCGAGCGGGCCTGGCGAACGGCGTCCGCCGCCGAACGCCGCGGCTCCGCGGGCGATGGCCGCGGCCGGTCGCTCAGGATTCTACGAATGCGGACAGGCACTCGTCCGCGCCGCGCCTGCCGGCCCGCGCGCCGCCGCTTCGCCCGTGTCCAGGCAGGTTGGCCGTCGCGCCCCGCGCCTCCTCGGAGTCTCCCGTTGCGCAGGCGCCCCGCCGCCCGTGCGGGAAACAGCCTCACCAGGCCGCGACCCGCGCGTCCGCGGAGTCACACGTTGCGCCAGCGCCCCGCGTCGGACCAGACCGCCGGCGCCACGGCCGACTGCTGGCGCGCGGCGGACGCGACTGCCGGTCTGTCGCCCGCGGTGGCCGCTAGGGCGAGCAGGACCTCGTCCGGCAGCGTTCCGCTGGGCCTCCAGCCGGCAAACCGCCGCTCGATGAAGCGAATGTCCGTCTCACCGGCCAGGAACTGCGGATCGCGCGCGATGTCGAGCAGGAACGGAATGTTCGTCTCGACGCCCACGATGTAGAACTCTTCAAGCGCCGCAACGAGACGCGCAATCGCGGCATCCCGCGTCTGCGCGTGAACGATCAGCTTCGCCATCATCGGGTCGTAATAGGGCGACACCTCGCTGCCCTGCCGGACGCCCGAATCGACGCGAACGCCCGGCCCGGAGGGCGCGCTCCAGACCGCCAGCGTGCCGACGGAGGGCGCAAACCCGTGCGCCGGATCCTCCGCGGATATGCGCGCCTCGATTGCATGTCCGAATGCGGGCACGCTGCGGCGCAGCGCGGGCGTGGGCCGGCCGGACGCAATCTCGATCTGCATCCGCACCAGATCGAGGCCGGTGCGCGCCTCCGTTACCGGGTGCTCCACCTGGAGGCGCGTGTTCACCTCGAGAAAGAAGAACTCCGCGGTATCGCCGGCGCCTTCGAGCAGGAACTCCACCGTGCCGGCGCTGCGATAGTTCGCGGCCTCGCCAAGGCGCTCCGCGGCGGCGCACATCGCCTCGCGCAGTCTCGGCGTCAGACCGGGCGATGGGCTCTCCTCCAGCACCTTCTGCTGCCGCCGCTGGAGCGAACACTCCCGCTCGTGCAGCGCGAACACACGACCCTCCGCGTCGCCGAAGATCTGGATTTCGACGTGGCGCGGCTGGTCCAGGAACCGCTCGATCATCACGTCATCGCGGCCGAAGACCGCCAGCGCCTCGCGCCGTGCGTCCCTGAGCAGGCCGTCGAACTCCGCCAGATCGCGCACGAGACGCATGCCCCGGCCGCCGCCGCCCGCCGTCGCCTTTATCATCAGCGGCGCGCCGATCGCCACCGCCTCGGCCGCCAGCCGGTCGCCGGTCTGGTCCGCGCCGAAATAGCCTGGCACGATGGGCACGCCTGCGCGCTGCGCCAGCAGCTTCGCCTGCGCCTTGTCGCCGAGCGTTCGGATCACCTCGGAGGGCGGCCCGATGAACCGAATGGCGGCCTCTTCGCACAGGGCCGCGAAGGCCGGGTTCTCCGAGAGGAAGCCGTATCCAGGGTGGATCGCGTCCGCGCCCGTCTCGCGTGCCGCGCGGACGATTCGCTCGCCGTTGAGGTAGCTCTCCGACGCGGGAGCGCCGCCGAGGCAGACCACCGCGTCCGCGAGCGCAAGGTGCGGCGCTGCCGCGTCAGCCTCGGAATAGGCCGCGATGCATCGGACGCCCGCCTCGCGGCAGGCCCGCGCGATACGCCCGGCGATCTCGCCGCGATTTGCGATCAGCACGCTGCCGATCGGCTTTGTCCGGCGCCGGCCTCTAATGCCGCGCCCCTCGGCGGCCGCGGGGCCGCATTGCCGCGGCTGCGGTCGAGCACGCGGCGCCGCGCAATGCGCCGCGGCGGGCCTGGTTGTTGGAACAGATACCGAACAGGTCCTGGTCTCTCCTTCGATCGGCGGCAATTTCGACGTACGAAGATGAGTATGGCAGATTTGGCAGCCGATAGACGATTCGCTTCGTCCGGCCACAAGGAATCCGGCGTGAAGATAGATAAGTCTATCGGCGTGCCCGCAATCGCGCCCGACCGCCCGGGCGCTCGCATGAAAGGTTATGGCCGCATGCCGAGATCGACGCCCCAAAGCCGGCGTGACCGAGCAGTACGCCTCGCGGCGTGTGCGGCGCTGATCGGCTCT
Organism: Chthonomonadaceae bacterium; assembly: GCA_035295045.1. Lineage (GTDB taxonomy): Bacteria > Armatimonadota > Chthonomonadetes > Chthonomonadales > Chthonomonadaceae > DATGJU01. Next base: position 1,270 of record DATGJU010000534.1, on the reverse strand, counting down.
GCCGCCGTGCCCGCCGGCGCACGCACGGGAGGCGACGCGGACCTGGACCAGTACCGCAACAAGAACCGCCTGTTGATACTCTGCGCGCCATCGCCGGATGACGGCCGTTTCGCGCAGGAGGCCGCGCGGATCCGCGGCGCGGCGGACGGCCTCAAGGAGCGGGACGTCCTCCGTTTCGAGCTGTTCGAGACGGGCGTCAGCCGCCGCGACGGCGCCGAACTGAAACCGCGGACCGCCGACTTGCTTCGCCGGAAGCTGCACGCCGCCAAGGGGCGATTCATGCTGCTGCTGATCGATAAGAACGGCCGTTCGATCGCGGCGTCCGGCCGCCCCATGGCGCGCGCGGAGCTCTTCGCGGCCATCGACGCGACTCCTCTCCGCCGCTACGAGGCGCGGGTCCGCAAGAAGCACGCTCCGGCGGCTCCCGCTCCTGGCCCGCGCGGCCCGATGCCGAGCAAATCGCTGACGCCGGAACAGGTGGTCAAGATCCAGATGGAGGCGCTGCAGCACAACGACGCGCCGGAGAAGGACGCCGGGATCGCAAAGACGTTCGACTTCGCATCGCCGCAGAACAAGCAGGCGACCGGCCCGCTGGACCACTTCGCCCAGATCGTCAAGAGCGCCGCCTACCTGCCGATGCTGAACTGCAAGTCCGTCACTTACGATCCGATCGAGATCATGGCCGGCCGCGCCGCGCAGCGCGTCCACGTTGTCGCGGCCGACGGCTCGCGAATTACCTACGTCTTCGAGCTGTCGCTACAGACCGAGGGGGAGTTCGAAGGCTGCTGGATGAACGACGGATGCATCCGCGAGGAGTCGGAGCCGGACCTGCACCGGTTCGACGCGTGACCTGAGCTCCCCGGCGTCCAGCCCCGGGGAGCGAAGCGGTTTGCCATGGTAGGACGGCTCGAATGCGCGCCGCGGCCTCCAGGCCTGGAGGGAGCGAAGCGGTTTTCGTACTTTCACGCGAACGCAGTCTTTTCAAACTTGGGAGTAAGACAAGGAACGAGCCATGGACCTGTCGCTGCTTGAGACCCTGCGCTACAAGATGACGACCGGCAAGGATTTCGCCAAGATTTTCGAGTACTTCTTCGATAACTTCGGTGAGAACCCCGCGTTTTTCGAAGTTGGCGTGCCTGCCGAGGACGAGATGCTCACGAGCCTGCTGTCCCACGTCGCCGGAGCGATGTTCAAGACCAGCCGCGTGGTACTCGGCAACATGCGCTTGATCGCGATCAAGGAGTACGACTTCATCCACGGCGGCCTGACG
>DATGJU010000533.1:0-11573 GCA_035295045.1 Chthonomonadaceae bacterium | reverse complement strand
GGTAGAATAGGGACCATCGGACCGGCATGCGCACGGAGGCGGACGTGAGGTCGGACAACTTCGGCGGGCTGGATGAGAAATTCTGGGCGCGGCGGCCGCTCATCGGCATGGTCCATCTGCCCGCGCTGCCCGGCAGTCCGGCGGACAGCGGGCGCGGCATGCAGGCCGTTATCGACAGCGCCGTGGCCGACGCGCGGGACCTCGAATCGGGCGGCGCGACCGCCATCATGGTAGAAAACTTCTTCGACGCGCCGTTCGCGAAGGATCGCGTTCCGCCGCACACTATCGCCGGGATGACCGTCGCCGTGATGTCGGTACGGCGCGCCGTCGGCCTTCCGATCGGCGTGAACGTGCTGCGAAACGATGCGCGCTCGGCGATCGCGATCGCCCACGTCTGCGGCGCGCAGTTCGTGCGCGTCAACGTCTGGGTCGGCGCCGCCGTGACGGACCAGGGGATCATCGAGGGCGCCGCGCGCGATGCGATCCTCTATCGCCGGGAGCTGGGCGCGGACGTGGCAATCTTCGCCGACGTGTTTGTCAAGCACGCCGTCCCGCTCGGCGGCGGCTCCCTTCAAGATGCCGCGCGGGACGCAGTCCATCGCGGTCTGGCCGATGCCCTGATCGTGACCGGGTCGTCGACGGGCGCGCCCACACGGCCGGAGGACGTGGCCGCGGTGAAGGCGGCCGTTCCCGGCACGCCGGTCCTTGTGGGCAGCGGCCTCGACGTATCCACGGCCGCGGCGATGATGGCCCACGCGGACGGCGCAATCGTCGGGACCGGGCTGAAGCGCGGCGGAGACGTGGCCGCTCCCGTGGAACCGGAGCGCGTCCGCGGACTGCGCGCTGCAATGCGAGCCGCGCGATGAGCGTCTGACGCTGTAGCGCGCATGTCACCATGGCCCGGTTCGCTTGTCAAAACAGTTATGAAGACGGACGGACTTCGAGCTCGGCCGAAGCAGGCTGAAAAGGAGATAGCGTTGACCCCTACGACACGGCTGGCCGCGACGGCCGCCGCGGCGGCCCTGGTGTTCCAGAGCTGTCTTATTGTCGCCGCGATGGCCGGGCCCGGCAAGAAGCCGCCGGCAAAGAAGGCTGCCCCGGCCGCGGCGAAGCCCGGCGCGGCGCTGATCGCCGCCGGCAAGAAGGTCTACGACGCGCGGGGCTGTGCGACGTGTCACGCCATCAACGGGAAGGGCGGAAGCGCCGCCCCCGACCTGACCGCGACGGGGGCGGTGCCGGCGCACACGGTCGCATGGCTCTCCGCGCAGGTTGCGAATCCGAAGGCGCACAACCCCGATTCGACGATGCCGGGCTTCGCCTCCTCGATCCAGGGCAAGGACCTGACGGAAATTGGAACCTTTCTCGCGAGCCTCAAGGGCGCGGCGGCGACCGGCGGAGCCTCAACGGCGCCGGCACACAAGGGAGCGCCGCTGGACCCGGCCGCCGTGGCGAAGATCGAGAAGATGGGTGGCATGATCGGACCGATCGCGCAGAACGACGACCACCTGGATGTAAATCTACACCTGGCCGGCGCAAGCGTCTCCGACGCGTCGCTTGCCATCCTGACTCCACTCAAGGGCGTCGTGCGCCTCGATCTCGGCACGACGCCTATCACGGATGCCGGTCTGCAGCGCATCAAGGGGCTGAAAGAGCTTCAGGAGCTGCATCTGGAGAACACCAAGATCACGGATGCGAGCATGCCGGTAGTCGCCGGGTTCAAGTCGCTGACCTATCTCAACCTGTACGGCGACGCCGTCACCGACGCGGGGATCCAGCAGCTCACGCCGCTTACCAACCTGAAGCATCTCTACGTCTGGCAGACGAAAGTTACGCCGGACGGCGTGGCCAAGCTAAAAGCCGCCCTGCCGCAGGTAGACATCGTAATGGGCTGGGACGTGACCGCGCCCGCTCCCAAGAAGTAAGGGTGCGGTATTCAGGTATTCAGGCTCCCGGGTATTCAGGATTATCGGCGCCGAGTGGCAAGCCCTCCTGAACACCTGAATACCAAACACCTGAATACCGAACACCCGTCCTCACAGCCCCGCGCACAGCCGCAGGTAGAGATAGGCGAGGGGCATTACGAACAGGAGGCTGTCGGCCCGGTCCAGCATGCCGCCGTGGCCGGGCATGAGCTGGCCGAAGTCCTTGATGCCGATCTCCCGCTTTAGCGCCGATTCGAAAAGATCGCCGAGCTGGCCCGCCAGCCCGGCGATTATTCCGACGACCAGGCTGTGGTACCACGGCAGGTGGATCCAGACGCCGAAGCTCACGCCGACCACCGCGGCGCCGGCCAGCCCGCCGATTGCGCCCTCGACCGTTTTGCCGGGCGAAACCGTCGGCGCGAGCGGCGTGCGGCCGCACGTCCTGCCGACGAAGTAGGCCAGCGTATCCGTGGCCCAGACACAGGCGGCGGCGTACAGCACGATCCATGCGCCGGTGTGCGCCATCCCGAACGGGGCGACCGCGATCCGGCCCGGAATTCCGCGCAGCAGCACGAAGCTGCTGAACAGGAACCCGACGTAGACGCAGCCGACCGCGCCGTAGAAGATTCGCCGCCGGCCGAGGGCGCGGCCGGTGCGCGCGGCCCGGATGAGCGTCCACGTGAAGAGCGCGACGAGCGCCGCCATGACGCCGGCGTAGGCGAGCGTGATCGGACTGCGCGTCGTGGGGAGAACGAAGGCGGCCCAAGGCAGCAGAAGGCCGAGCCACGCGACCAGCCGGTTGATCAGGCCGCCGTTTCCCGGGGAGAGCGCCGTCTGGCGCGGCGGGTCCGCTTGGGCGCGGCTCGTGTACGCGTCGACGAACTCGAAGATCCCCAGCGCGGCGACCACCGTCACGCCGATGCAGAACGGAAGCGTTCCCCAGAAGCAGAGGCTAAGGAAGTAGCTGACGCCGACGATCGTAGTTAGGATCCGCTTGAACAGGGAGCCCCTGGCCCGTGCCGGCGCCTGTGCCTTCGTACCGCTTAACCGGACTGGACCCGTTTCTGTGGACGACACCGCTCCCACTTTCGCGTGCACGATCGAACGTGTAATACGAGCGATACGGCTATTCGTCATACCGGCAGGGAATTCCTTGTCGAATTCGCGGGCGACAGGAACTTGGCCGGGCCGCGCCGAACTGGGGTGGCGCCAATCCTTCTCCTGACGGAGCGACCGCATGTCCGCACCCCTACCGGCCCAACGGCCCGCTGCCGGAGAGCCCGCCGAGACCGCGCCCACGCCCGCCCGGCGAGCGGCCGGCGGATGGATCAGCCTGCGCGCGACGCTCCTCGCGTTTCTGCTCGCGCCGGCCACGGCCTACTGGTCGATCGACCAGGGCGTCGACGTGATCTTCTCCCTCATGGTCCCGCCGACCGTGATGACGTTGATAATCGCAGCCGCCAACATGATCGTCCGCCGCATCGCGCCCAAGGTCGCGCTGAGCGAGGGCGAGCTGATCATCTTCTACGGGATGCACACGGTCATCGGGGCGATGTGCGCCGAATGGATGATGGTGATCAACCCCTACATCCACTCGTACGCGCTCTTCCGCAGCGGCAACACCCGGTTCGACACCTACATCCTGCCGTACGCGCACCCCTGGTTTTTCGTTCAGGCCAAGGACGCCGACAAGTACATCGACTTTCGAAACGGCGGCTTCAGCTTCGCCTACTTCCTCACGAGGCTGCCGCTCTGGTGGAAGTTCATCGGCGCCTGGACGACGCTCGTTACGTTCGTCTGCACCGCCATGCTCTGCGTCAACAGCCTCATGCGGGACGAGTGGACGAATCGCGAAAAGCTCTCCTTTCCGATCATCCAGCTCCCGATGGCGATCGTGCAGGCGGGCGCCGGGAAGTCGCAGGTGTGGCGCTCGCGCTTCTTCGTCATTCCCTTCGTCGTCATGTTCGCGATCGACATGATCAACGGCTTCCACTTCATCTACCCGAGCCTGCCGCTTATCAACGTGCGGTTCATCGCGGACCTGCACACGTTCACGTCCGGTCCGCCCTGGAACGCGATCGGCTGGACGCCCGTCGGCATCTTTCCCTACATGTGCGTCATCGGCTTCTTCATGCCGACCGACCTGCTCTTCTCCTGCATATTCTTCTTCTTCTTCCGCAAGGCCGAGCAGGTAATCACCTACGCCATCGGCTTCACGGAGAGCGCGGGCGTATTCGGCGGCGGCGGGCTGGTGCCGAGCGCGCCCTATTTCAGCGAGCAGTCGTGGGGCGCCTTCCTGGCGCTGTTCGTCACGGCGGCGTGGGTAGCGCGTGGCTATCTCGGCGAGGTTTGGGGAGAGATCGTGCGTGGGGGGTCGCCGGACGGCCAGAGCGTGCCGCACCGCGTGGCGTTCGTCGGGCTGCTCCTAAGCCTGGGCGGCGTCGCCGGGATCGGCCTGATCGTCGGGATCCCGCTCTGGATGGTCGCGTTTGCGACGCTGCTGTTCCTGGCGTTCAGCATCGCCCTGACGCGCATGCGCGCCCAGATCGGCGCGCCATCGCACGAGATGGCCTTCATGGGGCCGAACCAGATGCTGGTGGATTTCGTAGGGACGCAGGCGCTTCCGCACGCCGGCGTCAGCCGCATGGTCACGATGTTCCACTTCTTCAACCGGATTCACCGGACGCACCCCATGCCGCACCAGCTCGAGGCGATGAAGATGGGCGACTCGGCCAGGCTCAACCAGCGGGCGCTCTTCATCGCGATCATCATGGCGACGGTGGGCGGCAGCGTGCTCGGACACTGCCTGAACATCTATCGCGGCTACCACTTCGGCGCGCAGCACGAGGGCGGCGATACGGCTGGCGTCGTGGCGACCCTGCTCGAAAAGCATCAGCCTCCGAACCCGACGGCGATCCTGTTCGTAGTGCTCGGCTTCGCCGCGGTGCTCGCGCTGGACTTCATCCGCTTCCGCGTGCCGGCCTTCCCGCTCCATCCGGCCGGCTACGCGCTCGCGATGAACTTCGGGCTGGACTATTTCTGGTTCGGGCTGATCATCGTCTGGATAATCAAGCTATTCGTGGAGCGCTACTACGGTCTTGGCGGCCACAGCAAGCTGCACCAGGTCGCGCTCGGCATCATCACCGCCGAGTTCTGCGCCGAGGCGATCTGGGCGACCTATTCGATGATCAACCACACCGCAACCTACTCGATCTCGATCAACGGCCGCCTGGGCTGGGACCAGTAGATCGTGGCGCGCGGTACGCGAATTGTGGATCGTGTATGGTGGAGGGATATATGAGCAGCGAATTGATCGCCCCGGAATATGAGCTCTTTCCAAACCGGTACCGGTGGACCGTCCAGGAGTGCGCCGCCATGGTGGAGGAGGGCAGACTGGTCGGCAGGTATGAGGTGCTGGATGGGGAGATAGTGAACAAGATGGGCCAGAAGCCACCGCATGCATCGACCCTGACGCGCATCGTCGCGGCGTTGACGCGACTGTTCGGCCCCACTTTCATCCGAGTACAGCTTCCCATCGTGCTGCGGAGTCCGGACAATACGTATACAGAGCCGGAACCGGACGTCGCGGTGACGCGCGGAACGGATTACGAGTACAATTCCCGTCACCCCGGCGCGGACGATCTTGCCATAGTCATCGAGGTGTCCGACACGACGATCCGGACCGATGCCATTTTCAAGTCGATCGCATATGCGCGCTCCGGAGTACCGGAATACTGGATCGTAGACCTCGCGGCCAGGCAGATCCACGTCCGGCGGGAGCCCATCGATGGCCAGTACACGGCGCTTGAGAGCTACGGAGATGGCGAGCAGGTGTCGGTGCTCGGCCATTCCGATCTCCCGATAGCGGTGGCCGATATCTTGCCGCCCGAAACGGTATAGCCATGGAGCAAGCCTTCAACTTCGATGCGGACGCGTTTCGCGAGCATGGCTGGACGGCGGCTTCGCAGTTCTTCAACGCGGAGGAGACCGACGCGATCCGGTGCGAGGTGGAGCGGCTGCGGCGGGCAGGCGTGCTGCGCAATGTGGCGACCGAGGGCGACGGCAAGACGACCTCGCGCTCCGGGCGCAACCTCCAGCTCTGCCCGACTTATCGGCACAGTCCGCTGTTCCGCGCGCTGCCATTCGCGCCGAAGGTGGTTACGGCCGTTTCGGCCCTCATCGGCGATCCGGTGGTGCTGCGCCTCGACCAGGTGTTCCTCAAGCCGGCAGGAGATGGCGTGGGCACCGCGTGGCACCAGGACAACGCCTATTTCCAGATCCGCGATCCGCTCCGGGGCACGGCCATGTGGATCGCGGTCCACGATGCAACCGTCGAAAACGGCACCATCCACGTCATCCCGGACGCGTTTCGCGAGCCGCTCCCCCACGACCGCGACCCCAACAGCGATCACCATATCCGCTGCTGGCCGGACGAGAGCCGCGCCGTTCCCATCGAGCTGCCGGCCGGCGGCGTCGCCTTCTTCGCCTATGGCACGCCGCACTGCACGCTTGCCAACCGCACGTCCCGCGATCGCGCCGGCGCGGCGTTCCACTTCGTCAATGGCGAGAATATCGCGGAGGACCGCCAGCTCGACGGCAAGCCGATGCCCGGCTACAACCCCGTCTTCACCGGCCCGGACGCGACCGGCGGCCTGCGCGAGTACGGGGAGCGCGTCGCCGGCACGTGGGAGGCGGAAGTAGAGCGGGCGCGTACGGCCGCTTAGCGAGAGTTCGCGAGCAGCGGCGAGCCCGCCGGCACGCCCTGCGGCAAAAGCTGGTACTGCGTGGTACGGCGCATCGGCGCGTAGCCGGCCCCACGGATGAGCCGCTCCATCTCCTCGATCGGCATGGTGAAGGCGCAGCCGGCGGAGGAGACGACGTTCTCCTCCATCATCGTGCTGCCGAAGTCGTTGATCCCGTAGCCGAGCGCGATCTGCGCGATCTTCGGCCCCTGCGTCACCCAGCTCGCCTGCATGTGGGGGATGTTGTCCAGCATCAGCCGGCTGACTGCCACCGTCCGAAGGTAGTCGAAGCCGGACGCGCGCTCATAGTCCAGCTCGGTGCCGTCCGGCTGGAAAGACCACGGAATGAACGCGGTAAAGCCGCCCGTCTCGTCCTGCAGCGCGCGCGACTTGACCAGGTGCTCCACGCGGTCCTCCACGGTGTCCGCCGAGCCGTACATCATCGTGACGGTCGAGCGCAGGCCGGCCCGGTGCGCTTCGCGCATGCAGTCCAGCCACTCCTGCGCCGTGTCCTTGTAGGGCGAAATCGTTTCGCGCACGCGGTCCGTCAGAATCTCCGCGCCGCCGCCCGGCACGCTGTCCAGGCCGGCCGCCTTGAGCCGCGCGAACATCTCCGCCTGCGTGAGCTTGCTGATCTTCGCGATGTAGATCAGCTCGGCCGGCGAGAAGGCGTGCAGGATCACGCCGTATGCGCCGAACTCCGACTTGATGGCGTGGAGCAGGTCCTCGTACCACTCGATCTTCAGCTTGGGGTTGAGCCCGCCCTGCATCAGGATTTCGATCCCGCCCAGGTCGACCATCTGCCGGATCTTGTCGAATATCTGCTCGCGCGTGAGCACGTAGCCCTCGTCGTGCCCCGGTACGCGGTAGAATGCGCAGAACTTGCAGCGCACCCAGCAGACGTTGGTGTAGTTGATATTGCGGCCGACCACGTACGTGACGAGATGGTTCGTGTCCGGATGGAGACGGGTGCGCACCGCGTTCGCGAGGGCGGCGAGCTCCGGCAGGTTGGGGTGCGCGAAAAGCCGCAGGCCATCCTCGAAAGTCAGCCGCTCGGCCTGGTACACCTTGTCGGCGATGTCGTCGATGTTGCGCCAGGCGGCGCGCGCCGGCGGTCGCTCTTGAAGCAGAGTCATGATCCCAACCTCCCGCGGCGCTCTGCCGCAGCCGGGAGCCATTCTGTGGCTAATTTCACAATCCATTATACCTGCTGATATGCGCCGCGCGAGGCCGAGGAGATTTGTCCACGAAATGCGCGGAAGGCCGCGAAAATGGGTCGCCCAACATAAGCTGACGATCCTGATCGCCGTCCCAGCGGCCCGCTCGCGCGCCGTGGCCACCCTCGCGTGCTGGAACGGCCTGGCAACACGCCTGCCACAATGGTACCAAAGCAGGGACTGACGCCGGTCGCGGTCAATATCCGTCCGTGGCGTCGCACGCGTGGGCCGGCGGCGCTAAGATAATCACTGAAACGGCCGCCCTCTTCGCCGCAAGAGACACAAGAAATGAATCACAACGGCACGACTGGATCGTCTGAGGTGAGGCCCGACGGCCGCTGTGCCCATCGCCCGCGTCCCCGGCTGTTGGGCGCCCTACTGTTGCTCGGCGTGGCGGGCGTGGGCGCGGCGGACGTGGGCTGGGCCGGAGTGGAGCGGCGCGCGGCGCCGATCGCCGGACGGCCGGACGCACGCTCCGCGCCGCCAGCGCTAACGCGCGCCGATGCGCCGGCGGCCGTGCAGGCCCTTCGCGCCTCGGAATTCCTGGGCTCCATAGGCGCCAACTCCGCCCTGGCCGCGCGCGGCGAGCGCCTGGAAAAGACGATCGAGTGCGCGCGCTACACCGGCATCCGCTGGTTCCGGTCCGGCACGGAGGGCGGCGTCTCCATTCCGGACTATGTGCGCCTTCACAAGGAGGCCGGAGTCAAGTTTAGCTGGTCGCCGGGCAGCGGCGGCGCGGACCTGGAGCGGCTGCTCGCCACCGGCCGGCAGATCGCCGCGGCCGGCGCGCTGCTGGCCTTCGAAGGCCCGAACGAGCCCAACAACTGGGGCATCACCTACGGCGGCGAGAAGGGCGGCCGGAACGGAAGCTGGCTGCCGGTCGCCAGGCTGCAGAGCGACCTCTATCGCGCGGTCAAGAGCTACCCGGCGCTGAAGCGGGTCCCCGTCTGGTCGATTACCGAGGGCGGCGCGGAGACCGACAACGTCGGCCTGCAGTTCCTGACGATACCGGCCGGCGCCGGCGCCGCGATGCCGGACGGAACGCGCTACGCCGACTACGCGAACGTCCACAACTACATCTACCACCCGAACTCGCCCGGACTTGAGGACAACAAGACCTGGAACGCCTCCGACCCGTCGCCGGCCTGCCGCGTGGACGGCCTCTACGGCGAGTACGGCCGCACCTGGGCGCGCCACTTTGCCGGCTACTCCGTGGCCGATCTCGAGACGCTGCCGCGCGTAACCACTGAGACCGGAACGACCATCGGCGGCGCGGTGACGGAGGAGATCCACGCGCTCAACCTGATGAGCCTCTACCTGGACCAGTTCAAGCGCGGCTGGAGCTATACCGCGGTCTATCTGCTCCGGGACCGCGTGGACGAGGGCGGCAACCAGCAGTTCGGCTTCTACCGGCCGGACTACACGCCGCGCAAAGCCGCCGTCTTTCTGCACAACCTGACGACGGTCCTCGCCGACGGCGGCGCCGTGCCCAAGCCCGGCAGGCTCGCCTACGCGATCGACGGCGCGCCGCCGACCGTCCACGACATGCTGCTGCAGAAGAGCGACGGGAGCTTCGACCTGGTGGTGTGGGATGAGCGGATCAAGGGCAGTGACGAGGTGACGGTCCGGTTCGGCAGCCCGGCGGCGCCGAAAGTCTACGACCCGACCGTGGGCACGGACCCGGTCCGTACGGCGGCGCGCGGGACCTCCCTGACCCTCACATTGAGCGACCACCCGCTGATCCTCGCCCTTCCGCGCGCCGGCAGGTAGCCGCCCCGCCTCCGCGCATCGCGCCGGCCCCGAGCCGGCCGGCGGGCACGCCATCCACAGGGCGGGGCCGCCTGCGCCTCCGTAGTTCCAGACTACCGGCGACGCCGGTGTTCGCCCCAAGAATCAGAATTGGCGAGGGCGTCCCCGGCTACTCCATCGCGAAGAACGCGATGGTGCGGCCCTTGCCAGGCGTGGCGGCGTTCACCGGCGTCGTCCCATCGAAGAGCACCAGCAGGCCCTGCTTTCCCGGATTCTTCGGATCGTCTATCACAAGGTCGAGGCCCGTGCCGGGCAGCTTGGGCGACGTCCAGAGCGTATCGCCGGTCTTCGTCTCGCGGAACGTGATGAAATAGGTGTTCGTGAAGACCACTTTCGGCTTACCAGGATTCGCCGGATCGGCCGTGATCGCCGTGTCGCGATCCAGCTGGTAAATGTAGTAGACGTTCGGCCGTTTCAAGTAGAGCAGTCCGTAGACCCCTGCGTCGCCAAGCTGCTGCGGCACTCCCATCGCGGTCATGAACTCGGGCGTGGCGTGCATGTCGCCCCATACGCTCTTCGGCGCACCCGGCGCGGGGATCGGGTCGATCAGCCAATCATTCTGCTTGACGGAGTTCAGGTTCACACTGTAGGCCAGCAGCTTGTTGGAGGCCGGCGCGAGCACCACGCGCTCGGTGCCGTCCTGCATCCGGGCCGCTCCGATGATCGGCATCGGAGACGCCGCCGCGCGCCGGACGAACGTCGAGCCGTTCCAGCTCCACAGCGCGTCGGACGTGAGAATGACTGCCGGCCGGTCCGGCCCGCCGAACTTCCCGACCGCCAGACGGTCCGCCGCCGCCTTCGCCTCGCCGGTAAACTCGGAGACGAAGCTCTTTCCGTCCCACTTCAGTACGTCCAGGGTCGCGCTGTTCTTGTCCGAAGCCTTCTCGCTCAGCGTCACAAGGCGGGGCGTCCCATCTCCCGTCACGTCGCCAATAGCGATCCGCCGCGGCAGCGTCTTGAACTCCTCTTTCCAGGCATAGCGAAATGTCGGCGCCACCTTGGACACGCCCGACTTTTCGACGTAGCCGGCGAAAGAGTGGTTGTGCGCGCCGTAGTAGGTGCCGCGGTCGTTCCGCAGCGTGGACTGCCGTCCGCCGAGCCCGTCCGCCGAGCCGGGGCTGCCGCTCACGTGGCAGTACTGGCAGGCCACACCCTCGCGGCGCGCGTACTCCGGCCGCGCAAAGGCGCCGGACGCCGATAGGGCGAGAAACGCCGCGACCACTCCGGTCAAGATGGCGGAAATCAGTCTCATGGCTCGAGGTCTCCCTGGGTTAAATCGGACGGAGTGCAGCCAGCCGATCCCCAATGCGCGAATCCGGCTCCAGGCGGTCCGCCCGACCCACCGATCGGCCGCAACCAACCAGCCGCCCGCACCAAAATCGCTCATCCGGACCGCCCTAACGTGCCCCGGAGGGGCACTCGGCGCGAAGCGCCCCCGAGCGAAGCCGCTCACGGCATCGGCCCGCTCACCGGCCCAACGCGATCGGCCAAACGCCGCCTGCCCGCTGGAAACGGCGACTTCGGCTTCGGCCCGCCGGAACGGCGACTTACCGCCGCCCGTCACAGCCTCGCTGTCGCCGCCCCGACGGCGCTGGCCCGCGACAATTACGGCGTTACTCGGAGCGTCGCCGGGAGCGTCCGGATGGGAGGGACCGGACTGCTCCGGCGCGGTAGGCGCCGGACCGGGAGGGAGCGGCATGTGGCGCGCCGCGCTATGTGCCGAGGTGGAACAGCAGGCCGGCGTGATAGACGATGAACGTCACCACCCAGGCCAGCGCGGTCATATACCCGATCTGGAACAGCGGCCACTTCCAGCCGTTCGTCTCCCGCCGCACCACGGCGACGGTCGACATGCACTGCATCGCGAGTACATAGTATATCAT
>DATGJU010000532.1:0-3493 GCA_035295045.1 Chthonomonadaceae bacterium | reverse complement strand
AACAACATCCAGCACGCGCGCGAGATGGTCGCGACCGCGAAGGAGATGGGCGTCTACTTCGGTATCAACCTCAACCACCGCTTCACGCCGCCCGGCGCTAAAGCGAAAGAGTGGATCGAGGAGGGCAGGCTCGGCGACCTGCTCCTCTGCAACATGACGATGTGGATCGGCAACCCGAACGAGACCTCGCCCTGGTTCCACATCCGCGCGCTGCACCCCCATTCGCTCGACATCATGCGCTACTACTGCGGCCGCGCGGTCAAGGTGCAGGCCTTCTTCAACCGCGCCCCGAAGGCCGACGGTCCCGACGGCAGGCGCGTCTGCTGGAGCAATGCGCAGGTCAATATCCTCTTCGAGAACGGCGTGGTCGGGCACCTGACGGGCAGCTACGACGCGAACCCCGCTCACAACCTGGAGCGCTGCGAAGTGATGGGCACCGAGGGCCGCTTCGTCCTGGACAACTGTTTCGAGGAGCTGACCTTCTATCCGCGCCGCAGCATGGAGCTGACGGTCATCCGCAACAGCATCATGGGCGGCATGACCGGTTTCGGCCAGACCTTCGACAAGCGGATCGCCCGCTGGATCGAGCAGGTCTGCGCCGGCGTCCCGCGCGACCAGATCGAGGCGAGCGGCGAGGACGGCCTGGCCGTGCAGGAGATCATCGAGGCCGCGAAGACGAGCTGGGAAGAGAACCGCGTCGTCGACGTCGCGGGCTGATCGCCTGGCCGGCAGATCGGCCGCCGGCTTCCGCGCCCCGCGGTGGCCGCTAACATGCGGCCTGTCCGCCGGCCATCCGCCATCCACCGCTCGGCGAGAACTTGAGAGCTATGAAGTTTCGCGTATCGCCCGCAAACCGGCCTGCGCGCGTGGTCGCGGCCATCATACTTCTCGGCTTCAGCGCGGGCGGGATGCTCGCCCTGCCGATCCCCATCGGCCTCGTGCCGATGGCGCTCGCCGGGCTCGCAGTCTGGGTGCTCGCTCGCGAAACGATCGGCTGGATGCAGGAGCGATGGCGCTACCGTGACCGGTACGACCTCCGCCTGATCGATAACACGCGGCCATACGAGGGGCCCTCGCGCGATTCGCCCGCCGCCGAGCCTCAGCTCCCGACCTGCGAAGCGGAGGACGGCGACGCCGTCTATTGCCACCGCTGCGCCACCTCCATGCCCGCGCACGTCGGCATATGCCCCTATTGCGGCAGCCCCCTCGGCCACTAGAAAACCCAAAGGCCGATGGTCGCGGGCTGCGGCCAGTGCCACAAAAAGAGACGCGGAGTGCGCGGCAGCGAAGTGCCGGTCTGAGTTAAGGAAACCTGCCTTCGCAGGTTCAGCATCGAGTCCACGAAGGTGGACTTTGTAAGCGTAGACCGGGGTTTCAACCCCGCGCCTTATTCAAAGCGCGCCGCGATAGGCCGATTCGCGCCATACCGTCCCTCCGCACACATTGCGTCGCTTTGCGCAAGACCTCTTGCCCTCCCCAGGCACGACGCGCCGCCGCCCGCAGCCGTGGAATCCTGCTTGACACCCTTCCGACCCTATGCTATACTGTGATCGCTTCGCATATCGGGGTGTGGCTCAGCTTGGTAGAGCGCAGCGTTCGGGACGCTGAGGTCGCAAGTTCAAATCTTGTCACCCCGATCCTCTCCTCAACTCCGGTTCCCGTGGCTCACTCCTTCACGTAGCGCAGTACGCGGTTATTCAGACTGTCGCAGATAATGATGTCGCCGTTCCGCTCGACATAGACGCCGTGCGGCTGGTTCAAGGCCGTCGCGAGCGGCGCCCGGCCCGGACTGCCTTCGCCCGCCGCGCCTGTCCCGGCGATGGTCGTGACCCGCCGCTCCCGCACGTCCAGCTTGCGGATCACGTGGTTGTCCGTGTCTGCGATGATCACGTTGTCGTCCCGATCGACGGCCAGGTGCTTCGGGCCGCTCAGCGTCGCCGTCTCCGCGTCGCCGTCCGACGCCGGGCCCGGCTTGCCGGTGCCGCAGACCGTGCGGATCAGCCCGTTCTCGTCCACCACGCGAAGCGCGTTGCCCCCGCGCTCCAGGATGTAGAGGCGCCCGTGCGAGTCGACTGCGATCGCGCGCGGATCGACGAGCGGCGCATCGACGGCGATCGCGCCCTCCTGCGGCGTCCCCTTTTTGCCATTGCCGGCCGCCGTCGAGACGATCCCGCTTCGCATGTCGATCGACCGGATGCGGCGGTTGTCCAGATCGTCAACGTAGAGCACGCTGCGCCTGGCATCGAGCGCCAGGCAGTAGACCGCGCCGAACTCCGCCTGCAGGGCCGGACCGCCGTCGCCGGAATAGCCGGCCGTTCCGGTCCCGGCAAACGCGGCGATCCTGCCGGAGCGCGCGCTGATCCTCCGAATCCGGTGGTTCATGGTGTCCGCGACCAGCACGTCGTCGCTCGGCAGGACCACGATGTTGTGCGGCGCCGCCAGCTGCGCGTCGCTCGCCGGGCCGCCATCCCCGCCGCTCCCGGAGCCGAGAATGCCCGCGATGCGCCGCAGCCGCCCGGCTCGGTCCACCGCGAGGACGCGGCCCGCCTCCTCCGAGATATACAGTGTGCCGCGCCGGTCCCGCCCAGCGGAAAACGGCCTGTCCAGCCGGCACTCCGTTGCTCGGCCCTCGGCTTTGACGCCGCCGCCCGCGACCAGCTCCAGCCGGTC
The DNA here is from genome assembly GCA_035295045.1 of Chthonomonadaceae bacterium. Lineage (GTDB taxonomy): Bacteria > Armatimonadota > Chthonomonadetes > Chthonomonadales > Chthonomonadaceae > DATGJU01. Next base: position 823 of record DATGJU010000532.1, on the reverse strand, counting down.
GGCCCGGGCCGCAGCGCACGCCGCCATGCACGCCGCCGCCACGACGGCGCCGCGCGCCCACCGTCGGAAATTACTCAAAGCTGTCGTCATGCGTATCCCCCCGCCCGTCGGTCTGGCTCGTGGATTCCGCCAGCCAAGGTCCAACTCCTGCGGCACAAAACGCTCACGGCAATGACACGGCAGCACACAGGCAATTGACACATCGCCGTGACTCTGCTATGATTGCCGCAGCCGATTCCTCGAAAGGACCGTTTCCGTGCAGGCAAACCCCGAGAGCAGCGTTCAGGCCGGACCGTCGGGCGCCGGATCGCTTCTCGCCCGCATCTCTGGCTCGCTCGCGCCGATCTCGTTCCTGCTCCTTCTGTCGATCTTCCTGACGCTGACCACTCCCAACTTCGCCTCGCGCGACAACCTGAAACAGATCGCCATTCAGGCGGCCGTCGTGGCAATTCTCGCCTGTGGCCAGACCGTTGTCATCGTCACGGGCAACATCGATCTGTCCGTCGGCGCGATGATGGCGCTCTCCGGCGTGGTCGCGGGTCAGTCGATGCACCTGTACCACGCCAACATGTGGCTCGCGGTCCTCGCCGCCTGCGTCACGGGCTGCGTCACGGGCCTGCTGAACGGGCTCATCACCGCCTACGGCAAGATCTCCTCCTTCATCGTCACCCTGGGCATGATGGGCCTGGCCTACGGCACGGGCAGCATCCTCGCCGGATCGCAAAACGTGTTCGGCTTCTCGCGCGGCTTCGAAGTCTTTGGGACGGCTGAGCTCTTCGGCAGCAGCCGCACCGACGGCATTCCCTACGCCATCCTGATAATG
>DATGJU010000531.1:0-5338 GCA_035295045.1 Chthonomonadaceae bacterium | reverse complement strand
CACCCAGGTGTGCCGCCAGAGCATCGCCGCGACGGCCGACTACAGCGCGAACCGGTGCGCAAACGGTGGCGGCGCGTTCGAAACCAGCCGAAGGACCGACGCGACCGCGATGGCAGCGCGGGAGGCTGTGGCGGACCTGCTGAATGCGCCGTCGCCGGAGACGATAGTATTCGGCGCGAACATGACCACGCTGACGTTCGCCCTGGCGCGCTCCTTCGCCGACACGATCCGGCCCGGCGACGAGATCGTCGTGACCAGCCTGGACCACGATGCCAACGTGACGCCGTGGACTGACCTGGCGCGGCGCGGGGCGGTTGTCCGCACGGTAGATTTCGATCCATCGGACTGCGCGCTCGATCCGGCCGCCTTCGACGGCGTCCTTTCCGACCGAACCCGCCTCGTCGCCGTAACGCACGCGTCCAACGCGGTCGGGACCGTCACGGACGTCGCAGAGATCACGCGCCGCGCGCACCGGGCCGGCGCGCTCGTATTCGTCGACGCGGTGCAGTATGTGCCGCACGGGCCGGTGGACGTTCAGGCGCTGGGCTGCGACTTCCTCGCCTGCTCCGCATACAAGTTCTTTGGACCGCACGTCGGCATCTTGTACGGAAAGGCGGAGCACCTGGAGGCGCTCACGCCCTACAAGGTGCGGCCCGCACCCAACGCCAGGCCCTCCCGCTGGGAGACCGGCACGCCGAACTACGAGGGTCTGGCGGGGGTCTCCGGCGCGATCGAGTATCTCGCATCTGTCGGGGAGCGGCACAGGGCGGCTTCGAGCGACGCCGCGCGAAGTCACGATGGAAGCCACGGTGGCGCCCCCGCGGACGAGCACGACGACGCCTTCACAAACGGCGAGCGCATCGGCGGGCATGCGGGCCGACGGCGAACCCTGAAGAGGGCGATGCGCACCATCCAGGCGTACGAGCAGGCGCTGGCGGGAAGTCTGCTGGATGCGCTGGACTCGGTTCCGGGGCTTCGTATCTACGGGATCGCCGATCGGTCACGGTTGCGGGAGCGAGGCGCAACGGTGGCGTTCACGCTCCAGGGTCGAAGGCCGCGCGAGGTGGCGGCGCAGCTCGGCGACCGCAACATCTTTTGCTGGAGCGGAAACTACTACGCGCTTCGCCTGATGGAGCGGCTCGGGCTGGAGCCGGACGGCGCGGTGCGGGTCGGGCTTGCGCACTACAACGCAGCGAGCGAAATCGAGACTCTGGCGGAAGCACTGCGCGCCCTGCCGCGCTGACACGCCGCCCATCGCCTGCGCGCAAATTCAATCCATACGACTGCGCGAGCCGGTGGCGGCATAAGGAAGGCGTAGACGCGCCCGCGCCGGCCGCAGCCGCCGGGGCGAACGCGGCAGCGTCGCGGGCCATGTGGACAGACGAGCAAACCCCCGGCTTCATCTTGCAAAGCCGGGGGCTGGGCCGACCGAGACCGGGCTGCCAGGATAGAGCCCAGCCGTCAACACGGGCTAGACGCGGACGTACTGGTAGTAGGTGTGGCCGTGGCGATGGACGGTCTTGCGAACGTAGCGGTGTCCGTTGTGCCTGAACGAGGATCGGTTCCACAGGCGGGCCCGCTCGCGATCTTCGCGTCGCTGGCTCTTCCGGTCGTGCTCGTAGCGGTCGAGCGAGTAGAGCGATCCGGCAGCACCGACCGCCGTCAGCGTGGTGTTGTGGCTCAGAAGCCCGTACACGCCGAGGGCGCCCGCGCCGATTGCGGCGTTGCGCCACGTATTCTTTGTCTTCTGCCGGTGCGAATCCTGGGCCGCGGCCGGAAGCGCCGGCACGATAGCGGCAGCCATCACGGCCGCTCCAAGCAGACCGGCAACGGTGCGTTGAATATTCATTTGTGTCTCCCTTGTCTCGTCCGGCAGGGCGCGCGCGGACGCTTCATCATCGAATCCTGCTCCGAGATCATCGACTAAGCGGGGCGCAATCGACGTGGATAGAGCATCGGAACCGCGTTCCCGGAATTGCGGCATGCAACCGCACCTCTGCGGTCACGTCCGTTTGACGTAAGAGTTGCTCGCCGGGTTCCCGGTTGTCGAGGGCCGGTTGGTCCGGATGCTCCGCCGTACCTACGGCGGAGCATCCATCCCTGGCCAGTCTCGCGATTAGTGTCCTGTTCGCGGTTTTGCAATTCTTGAAGAACGGGCCGCGAAGGAGTCTGTGACACCCAAAAGATCACTACCGCGTGACGAAGGGGTTTCTAAACAATCCGGAAGGAATGACGCAGATTCTCACCGGTCAATAAGGAGGACGATACGATGGAGTCTAAGCCTAAGATCGACGCAGCGACGGTGTTGGAGTTCGTGGGCAAAGCGCACGGGGACTTCGAGCGGGTACGCGAGCTGCTGGAACTGGAGCCGGCGCTGGCCAATGCCTGCGTGGACTGGGGCGGGGGCGACTGGGAGTCGGCGCTTGGCGCGGCGGCTCACATGGGCCGCAGGGACATCGCGCTGCACCTGCTGGCGAGCGGCGCCCGCGGCGATCTGTTCGCCGCCGCGATGCTGGGCCACCTCTCGATCGTCCGCGCTATCGTGGAGGAGTACCCCGCAGTCGCCGGCTCCTGCGGGCCGCACGGCATCCCGCTCATTGCGCACGCGCAGGCCGGAGGCGACGAGGCCAAGGCGGTGGTGGAGTACCTGAAGTCGAAGATGTAACGGCAGTAGGTGCTTGGTCTTTTGTGTTCGGTGTTTGGCGCTCGGTGATTGACAGGTTGGTGTAGAGCAGCCCGTTTCCCAGAGACCCAACACCGAACACCGAAAACCTGAATTACGCGTTGTTCGGGGCGCTCAGGGCGGGCTTATGGCGAAACGTCCAGAGCTTGTTCGCGCCGAAGTTCCACACGGCCACGATGACGATCGCGATTGCCTTCGCGACGTTCCATTGGAACGCCGTCGGATTCGCGCTCAGGAGGATCTGCCCGGTCATCCCGATAAAGACGAGCTTCATGATGCAGAGGTTGAGGAGCAGGCCGACGATGTTGACGGCGACGAACTTCACGTAGAGCTCGTGCTGCCTGCCGGAACCCATGCCGCGGAACGTCCACCGGCTGTTCCAGATGAAGCCGTTCGTTACGCCGAGCGCAAAGCCGATCACGGCGGCGAGCATCCACGGGGTATCGAACTTGTGGATGAGCAGCTTATTGACGCCAACGTCGATACACGCGCTGGTGAAGCCGATGATAATGAACTTAATGAATTGGCGCATGGCGGGCCGATAGATCAGGGCGGCTATTGCGGACAAAAGTTCGGATCTCCTAAACATAGTTCGCCGCCCACTTGGGCTGGCGGCGGATTACCCGGCAATGGTCGCCTGGTGGTCAGGTCGCGGGAGCCTCAGTGCTCGGCCGCAGCCGCAGGATGTAGCGCGGATTGCCCGGCTCGTAGGGCGGCAAGTACTTCTCGCCGCACCGGTCGCATCGCACATAGCCGCCGCCGAGGTCCTGGCGCAGGGCGTGGTCGTCATTGTCAGCCTGGGCGTGGTCGCAGAAGTGCGTCAATATCGGCTGGGCGTGCTGTGTGTCCAGTGTCCACTTTTCCATTTGCGCCTCCCGTCCAACCGTCCCTCCTATTATAGTATCAAAACCGCCGGAAAGCAAGGCGCGTGGTCGCGAATTCCGAGGGCTCATCACGGGTTGCCCGATGGCCGGACTTTCCCCGCCAATTTACCGGAATACCGCAATTCTCCGGGGGGGCGGCTGTGACGGATCGTGGAAACATGCAGATGTTTAGGCGCTGTGCGTCCTGCTGCGCGTGCGCAATCACGGTGTTCCTGGCATTCCAACGTACAACCGTTGAACCAGTTGACTATGAGCCCGACGGAAAACCATGAATCGAAGAGCAGAACCGTTTCCGATGATGGCGTATATCGCGGTCCCGCTCACGCTGTCCCTGATCGCCACGGTTACAATTTCTCAAATTCAGCGGCGCGGCGACGACCTTCGCGATACGCAGCGCGATCTCGCCAGGATTCAGGCGATCGTCTACGAGCGCCACATGATTCAGAGCGAGGCCCTGGCGGAGCGGCGCCTCTCTCCACTAGGCGCAGCGGAAGCTCGACGCGCCAACCACCAGGCGGACATGGCGGTGGCGCACCTCCTCGGCAATCATCCGCGCGGCATCCTCCTGGGTCGGGTTCAAACTGCATACCACGTCTTCGACGCCGCGTTGTCCGATGAGCTCGATTCGCTGGTCGCCGGCAACTTCCGTTCCGCGGGAGACATTGCAACCGGACGCGTGGAGCCAACCTACAAGCATCTTATTCAGTCCGTGCAGGGCGCAAACGCCGACTTCAATCAACAGGCGCAGCGCGAAGGACATGAAACCGGCATCGCAATTTCCGTCTTGCTGGTCGGCGGGGCGCTGTGTCTGGGCGCCTTCATGGGCCGCGTTGCGCGATCGCAGCGACAGGACGCGGTTCGCGCGGCGCAGCGATCCGACGACGAACGCCTGCGCGCAATACTCGAATCCGCGCTGGACGCCGTGATCGGCATGGACACGCAAGGATCCATCATCGCCTGGAACCGGCGGGCGGAGGCGATCTTCGGCTGGACCAAGGAGGAGGCGCTCGGCTGGAAACTGATCGAGACGATCGTTCCGGAGCCGCTGCGCGACGAGTTCCGCGACGGGCTGGCGCGACACATCTGCGGCGGAGAGTGGGATCTGGTCGGCAGGCGCGTCGAGATTGAGGCGCTGCACAGGACCGGGCGACTCTTTCCGATCGCTATTTCGCTCTCTGCTGTATCGGTGGACGAGCGCCTCACGTTCAGCGCCTTCGTCAGCGACATCACCGAGGCCAGGCAGGTACTGGAGCGGCTGGAGCGGAGCGAGGAGCGGTACCGCTCGGTCGTGGAGCATGTGCAGGACGTTATCTTTACAATGGATACGAGCGGCCGGTGGACGTACCTCAACCCGGCGTGGACGCACATAACGGGCTTCGATGCCGAAGAGTGTGTGGGAAAACAGTTTCTGGCTTACGTGAGCGAAGAAGACCTTGGACACAGGAGGCAGGCGTTCGAGGCGATGCAGCACGGCCAGCGAAGCTGCAGCCGGTTCGAAACGCGCTTCAATACCCGGAGCGGCAAGATCCGTTGGACGGAGGTGCGGATGCAGGCCACCGTGGACGCCGACGGACGCGTGACCGGCTTTTTCGGGACCATGTGCGACATCTCGGAGAGGAAGTCCGCCGCGCAAAGGCTTGAGCACCAGGCGCTCCACGACGCGCTTACCGGCTTACCGAATCGCCTGCTGTTCCAGGACCGCCTCGGCAGCGCAATCGGGCGCGCCGGCCGGCTGAAGGCTGGCGTGGCTGTTCTCGTCGTCGATTTGGAC
>DATGJU010000530.1:0-3483 GCA_035295045.1 Chthonomonadaceae bacterium | reverse complement strand
ATCGCGAGGGCAGCACCGGTGGGCGACGGGCAAGCCCTTCGCTCTGGCCCGTTCCGGGGTCTGCCCTTCGGGCACAATCCGTCCCCGCCCGAAGGGCGGAGCGCCGCAGGCGCTATAGCGAAGGGCATGCCCATCGCTCTGGCCCGCTCCGGGGTGGGGCGACGGGCAAGCCCTTCGCTGTAGCCCGTTCCGGGGTCTGCCCTTCGGGCACAATCCGTCCCCGCCGGAAGGGCGGAGCGCCGCAGGCGCTATAGCGAAGGGCTTGCCCATCGCGAGGGCAGCACCGGTGGGCGACGGGCAAGCCCTTCGCTCTGGCCCGTTCCGGGGTCTGCCCTTCGGGCACAATCCGTCCCCGCCCGAAGGGCGGAGCGCCGCAGGCGCTATAGCGAAGGGCATGCCCATCGCGAGGGCAGCAGGCGCTATAGCGAAGGGCTTGCCCATCGCGACGGCAGCAGGCGCTATAGCGAAGGGCTTGCCCATCGCGAGGGCAGCAGGCGCTATAGCGAAGGGCTTGCCCGTCGCGAGGGCAGCAGGCGCTATAGCGAAGGGCTTGCCCGTCGCGAGGGCAGCAGGCGCTATAGCGAAGGGCTTGCCCGTCGCCGCGCTTGCGGATGCCGTCGCCTATTTGCCGGAGTGTTCGTTACCGATTGCCGACGGCCCGCTTCAACGGCGTAACGCTGAGCGAAACCAGCCTGGCCGTGCCGCCTTCCGCGAAGAGGGCGAGCGAGTGGTCCGACTTCGGCGGGAGGAAGCAGGAGGTCATGGAGAGCGCGCCGCCATTCCCGAACAGCTCGATCGAGGCGCGGTCGACGAGCAGGCGCAGGCGGACGCCACGCGCCGGTCCACTGCCGGCCTGTCCCGCCAGAGAGGCTGCCGGCGCGGCGGGGCGGGACGGCTTGCCGGCAGGAGCGTCCGCTGGCGCGGCGCCGGCGGGTTCCAGCGGCAGCGTGCCGGTGCGGCCCAGGCAGTGGACTGCCTGCTCCTTCACGACGTAGCGCACTTCGGCGCCGCGCACCCTGAAGCCGAACGCGTCCGCATCGCCCGCGTCGAACTCCGCCTCGATGTCCCAGAGATCGCCATCCAGGCCCGCAAGCGGATTGTCGTCCGGTTTCAGGTCGAGCGCCCTCCACGTTTTGGCCGGCCGGTAGAGCCGCTTTATCTCGTCCACGGGCCAGCGGAAGAGGCGCGGACCCGCGGGCGTCTCCCGCAGAGTGAGCGTGCAGGGAAAGCTCATCTGCTGGTTGAACGGCATGTTGGGGTAGGAGCCGTTGTTCATCCAGGCGACCTGGATCCGGCTGAATTCGCCCGGCGCATCGCTGTAGGTCTGGACGGCGTAGTAGTTGGCGCCGTAGTCCTCGGCGAACGGCCCGAACTCCGGAGTGAAGCGGCGGCCGTCGAAGTCGCCGACCAGGTACCGGCCGTTCGCGCCGGTGAACACCCACTTATTCCGGCCGGCATCGCCCGACGTCGCGACGACCGGCATCTCGAAGAAGTCCGGACATTCGCTGCTGCCCGGCATCGTAAAGCGCTGGAGCTCCGTCCAGTCCTTCAGGTTCGGCGAGGAGAAGAGCGCGAACTCCTCCTTGTCGAGAAAGAGCGCCATGATCCAGCGCTGCGTCGGCGCATGCCAGACCACCTTCGGATCGCGGTTCTCGCCTGCGATGTGCGGCAGGACCGGATTGCCCGGGGACTTTAGCCACGTACGCCCGTGGTCGTAGCTCCACGCGATGCACTGGGTGAAGGGCTGCCCCTTTGACTCCGGCGACGTGCCGCCTGCCGCCGTGTAGATGGCGATCAGCGGCGGCTCGATGCCGGATCCCACCCCGCTGGTGTTGGCCCAGTCCACGACGGCCGACCCGGAGAACATGGTGCCGAGCCGGTCTGGCTCCAAGGCGTTCGGGAGCTGCGACCAGTGGACCAGATCCGGGCTGACCGCGTGTCCCCAGGTCATGTTGCCCCAGACCGTTCCGAACGGATTGTGCTGGAAGAACAGGTGATACTCGCCCTTGTAGAAGACGAGGCCGTTCGGATCGTTCAGCCAGCCCGTGCGCGCGGTGAAGTGGAACTGCGGCCGATAGGATTCGTTATAGACGGGCTCTTGCCGGCGCTCCTCGGCCTTGCGCGTATCGCTCAGCGTAATCTGATCCACGTTGATGTGACCCCATCCCCCGGTTGCTCGATCGAAAATCTCGATACGCGCCGACTTCCCCTGAAGGCCCCGCACGTCCCACGTCGCCCATTCGAGGCGCTCGCTATCGATGCCGGTAGCGGCGCGCTCCTCTTTGCCGTCCACCACCAGCCTCAGACCGGTTTCGCCGGGATGGTTGCCGCCGCCGACCAGGAAGTTGATATAGCGGCGGGAGATCGCGATCGGCGGCGAGGTGAGCGTGCCGGTCGTGCGATCCCCGCCCGCGAAGGAGTTGACCAGCCCATGGCCCTCGTAGCCGGTCACGGGCATCTGGTTCGGCAGCGCGCCCTGCGCCGGGCCTTTGCCGAACGCCTCGCCGGTCACTGTCCAGGTGCCGTAGTCCGCGCCCTCGAAGTCCGCGACCACGATGTCCGGCCGGCGCTGCGCACGCAGGGTCGGGCAGGCGGCAAGCAGCAGCGCGGCAATGAGGGCGGCGCAGGCAGTGCGCCTGATGAGCGCCGAATTGGCCGCAGATTTCGCGAATGGCGAGCGGCGAGTTATAATGGATTGCAGTCGACGCGTCAGTGTGGACGCGGTTTGGCAGGCCTGGTTGGTCTCGATCACGCCTCGCTCTTTCTCCGAAATCTGCGGCAGGTGGGCAGTACCGACAGTATACCGGCAGGCAGAAGCGAAATCATGTTCGAATCGAGATCTCCGATAACTCTGGCGGCGCCCGCGCGTCTTATAGAGACGTGGGGGTTGGATTGTCCAGAGCTCGCGCTTGGCGGCGTTGAGGACTACGTTCTCATGCTCCTCTCCGCTCCGGCGCCAGCACTATGGCCGCAACGCGCCTTCGGCGATCAAGGATCACAGGAGAACGGATAGAATGCGCACTCCGCGCACCGCGTTCCTTCTAGCGCTTGCATTCGGCGTCGCGATGGTCGCCGGGTCCGTCGCCGCCCGCGCGGACACGCCCGCCGCGACGGGCACGGCGGCGCCCGCGGCGGTCCTGGCGCACGCGGCGCGCTTCGACTTCGGCGAGGAGTGGGGCGAGACGGTCGATTGGGCGACGCTGGACAAAGTGACGCGCGAGCTGGCGCCGGATCGGCTCGACTGGGACGCGCTCTGCCAGCAGGCGACTGGGAAGCCGATGGCCGACTTCGCGGAGGGACTGCCTGCCGCGGACGCGGCCAGGTTTGTCGACGCGATCGCGGCCCGGCTGAAGAGGGACACGGCCGACAAGGGACTGACGCTCTCGCAGAACGACTGGGCGATTGTGGGCTGCGCGGTTTTGCCGATGCAGCAGGTGAAGGGTGCGGGCCAGAAGTACGTGACCAGCCTGGGCGACACCGCCA
>DATGJU010000529.1:0-2636 GCA_035295045.1 Chthonomonadaceae bacterium | reverse complement strand
AGACAAAGTGCATGCACGTGCGAAGCTTGTTTCGGCGTCTCATTCTCCACGACCCTTCTCGTCCCGCCACGTTGCACTCGCTAGCGGCTTAATGGCGGCCGCAAGACGGACGCCGTTCCGGTAGGACGACGAGCGGCCGTTGGCGAGCGGCCGACGGCGCTGGGCGACGGGCAAGCCCTTCGCTGTAGCGCCTGCGGCGCTCCGCCCTTCGGGCGGGGGTTGGATTGTGCCCGAAGGGCAGACCCCGGAACGGGCTACAGCGAAGGGCTTGCCCGTCGCCCCATGCGAAGCGGGCTATAGCGAAGGGCTTGCCCGTCGCCAATACACCGGTCGCGGGCCTGTAGCCGACCTACGGGCCTGCTGGTGCCACGGCCATCCACCGCCCGCCTTCTCCCGTTCACGGCCGGCAGCCGGGGGGCGCGATTACGGTTTGCTCCACAGCTCGTGCAGTTTATCGCGTCGCTCCACGTGGACGAGCAGCGCGCCGAGGTTATTCCGCGCGGTTACTGCCCTGGAATGCTCGGCGCCCAGCACGCGCTCCCAGCCAGCCAGCGCGCGGCGAAATAGCGGCTCGGCGGCGGCGAGATTGCCCTTAATTTGCAACAGACCGGCCAGGTTGTCGACCGAGGTGAGCGTGTCGGGATGCTCCTCGCCCAGCAAGGGCCCACATCCTTCGAGCCCGCGGCGAAATAGCGGCTCGGCGGCGGCCAGGTCGCCCTTCGCCCACAGCAAGGCAGCCAGGTTGTTGACGGAGATGAGCGTATCGGGATGTTCGGGGCCGAGAAGCCTATCGTGTATCTCCAACGCACGACTGAGCAGAGGCAGCGCCGCGGCGTATTCGCATGCCAGATAAAGGTCGATCCCGGCCCGTAGCAGCCGGCGGGCGTTCGCCTCCGTCAGGCGCGCGGCCTGGAGTGCCAGCTCCAGGATCTGGACCACTCGGTCGGCCCCGAAGAGCGCCGCGTTCACCGCATGCATCTGCTGCTCGATGGCCGCGGCGATGTTCGCGTCCAGGCTGGCGAGGCGGGCGCTCTCTTGCAGGTATACCGCCGTCTTGTAGAGCAGGCTCCAGACCTCCCTGCCCTGAGGCTTGTACCGGGCGCACTGCTCGGCGATGCTGCTCAGATGGCCCAGATACGCGTTATACTTCCACCAGCTCTGGTGGCTCGGCGCGGGCAGGAGCGCGTCCAGCTTCCTCATCACGGTCTGGACCGTGCCCTCCGGATGCGCCAGGTCGGCGACCATCTTGCGGCCCAGCTCCGCCACGAGCCGGTGCATCCGATAGGTCTTCGCTGCCGGGTCGGCCTAGACGAGCGAGTAGGTGTAGAGCGCCTCCAGCGGCTGGAGCGGGTTCGGCAGGAACCGGTTCTCGGCGAAATCGAAGGGAATCGGGTCGGGCGCGAGGAGGGACCACTGAAGGAAGAGCGGCTCGGCGCTCTTATATCGGCTGGCCATCTCGAGGCTCTTCGTCCAGGTGGTCGTCACGATCTCGAGCTGCGCCTGCTCCGTGGTCGTGGCCCGCGGCCTGTCCCGGAAGATCTCCAGCCGGCGCCTCAGGAAATCCTGCCGGTACTCCTCGATCCCGGTCCTCGCATGCGTCTCCAGGTAGGCGCCGGCCTGGTCCAGGGCGAGCGGCAGGCCGTCCAGCTCCCGGGCCAGAGCCTCCGCCTCGGTGCGCGCCTGCGGGCCGGCGGCCGTGCGGCCGGAGCGCGCCAGCAGGAAGGCGGTCGACTCCGCGAGCGTGAGCGGCTCCAGCACGACCGGCGCGTCCGTGTCCCACTCGCCGGTGTCGTGGATGCGCGTGGTGATGAGCAGGTGGCCCCCCGCGCCGCGCGGGAGCATCGCCTGCACGTCCGCGAACCGCTCCACGTCGTCCAGCACGAGGAGGTAGTTGGAGTCGTTCGCGAGCCACTTCTGCACCTCGCGGAGCGTCTCGTCGGACGGCGTTCCTTCCGCGACAGGCATCTCCAGCTTCCGCGCGATGTCCAGGAAGCCCGACTCGATGGCGGTCTCGCTGCTCGCCGGCACCCAGAATACGGCGTCGTACTCGGCGCAGCGCCGCTCGCAGTAGGCCAGCGCCAGCTCCGTCTTGCCGATCCCGCCCAGCCCCACGATCACCAGCTTGCGCGCCATCGGCGTGCCGCTCCGGAACTGGCGGCGGAGGGCCAGAAGCTCGGCCTCGCGGCCGGTGAAGTGGCTGCTCGGCACACGGTGCGACTGCCTTCGCGTCGGCGCCCGCTTCTCGCGTGGAACGCGGCCGTAGTCCCAGGGCAGCCCGTCCCAGATCGCCTGCCAAAGCCGCGTCCTGCCCACCCCCTTCAGGTCGTGGACGCTTCAGTCGTGGAAGTGGCTGACCGGCGGCGGTGCATCCGGCCCCGACTGGAGAAGGTCGTGCGCCTCCCCGCTGATCACGACCGTTCCGCCATGCGCCGTGTCCATCACGCGCGCCGCCTTGCCGACGTCGTGGCCCCTGTAGTCCTGCCCGCCGTCCTTCGCCGGATAGACGGAGGGCGAGCCGCAGTGGATGCCGATGCGCACCCGAAGCCGCTCCACCTCGGGATGAACGGCGCGCCACGGCTCGGACTCCAGCGCGCGGAGCGTCCTCTCGGCGAAGCGCAGCGCGTCGGCGGGCCGCT
>DATGJU010000528.1:0-5068 GCA_035295045.1 Chthonomonadaceae bacterium | reverse complement strand
CGCCGGGCCGCCAGCCCCTGGTAGTGAGTGAACAGCCGCTCGCACAGCTCGGACAGCTCGACGGGCTGCGGCGCGGGCGCCGACCCGACGTCTAGCCGGTTGAGGAACAGCACGTCCCGCGTCAGGACTGTCAGCCGCTCGGCCTGGAGCCGCGCCTCCTCGAGCATCGCGCGGTACTCGGTTGCGCTCCGCTCGCGGTTGAGCGCCAGCTCAAGATGCCCGGAGAGCGCCTGGAGCGGCGTCCGCAGCTCGTGCGAGGCAGCCGCGTAGAATCGGCCCCGCTGCGTCACCGTTGCGGCCAGGCGCTCAAGCATCCCGTTCAGGGTCGAGACCAACTCAGCAACTTCGTCGTCCTGTGTCGGCGCGACGAGAGAGAGACGCAGGTCATCAGTAGTAGCCGCCCTTGCCTGGCGCGACAGCATGCGGATCGGCAGAAGCGTCTGTCCGACGAGCGCCCAGGAGACGGCGCCTGTTATCGCGACCAGCAGGAGACCGAAGAGCCCTAGCGAGCGCGCCTGCCCGAAGACCTCGCCCTCGGCGTGGCGCCAGTCGTAGCCGACGATGACGGACTGCCCGTCGGCCGCCACGCGAACGGTGCGCCAGCCGGAATCGAACGCCTGCCAGCCAGGCGGCGCGCCCGCCGTTCGCGCGACGATGGCGCCACTGCCGTCCACGACGGCCGCGCCGATCCGTTCCGCGTCGAGCTGCGCGCCGTTCGCGCGAAGCCAGTCGGCCGCGGTCGATGCGGGCGCGGGACCGCCGGCGCCGCTCAGAACGGCGTCCCTGGTTCGGCTCAACAGCCGATCAACGGAGGCCGATGCCGCGGCGTAGCTGTGCGCGCAGGCCACCGAGCAGGTCGCGATCACGGCCGCGCCCGATACCAGCATGGAGGCCGCGGTGAGGCGAGCGCGGATCGAGTTCAGGATCGGCATGGTTCGGAACGCGTGCTGAGCGAGCGGCGACGGCCGCGGCTAGATCGATTTTTCGAGGCCGATGCGGAATCCGATGCCGCGCACCGTATGTATCAGCGGCGTCGCGTGGCCCTTGTCGATCTTGCCGCGAAGATAGCTTATGTAGACGTCGAGCACGTTGTCGTTCCCCTCGAAGTCGTACTGCCAGACGTGCTCCAGGATCATTGCGCGCGGCACGATCCGGCCGGCGCTCCGCATCAGCAGCTCAAGCAGCGCGTATTCGGTGGACGAGAGCGAGATCGACTTGCCGGCGCGCATGGCCCGCCGCGTCTTCGGGTCCAGTGACAGGTCGCCGATCTGCAGCGGCGCAAGCGGCACGCTGCTGCGCCGGATCAGGGCGCGCACCCGCGCCAGCAGCTCCGAAAGCTGGAAGGGCTTCACGAGGTAGTCGTCCGCGCCGGCGTTCAGGCCCTCCACCTTGTCTTCCAGGCCGTCGCGCGCGGTGATCATCAGGATCGGCGTGTGGTTGTTGTCGTCGCGAATGCGCCGGCACACTTCCATTCCATCCACGCGAGGGATCATGATGTCGAGGAGGATCAGGCTGAAGGATAGCATCTGGACCAGGCCGAGCGCGGCCTCGCCGTCCGATGCGGTGATCGGATTGTAGCCCGCCTCGGATATGGCCTGGCGAAGGAACCGCGCGACGCTGACGTCGTCTTCCACGATAAGCACGTTCATGGATGCCTGGCCCGTCGTCAAGTTCGAGGTCCGCAATCGGTATGGAGCACGTGCCCGTCCGCATTTCAGTGCGACGCCATCGCACGCGCAGGCCGAATCGGGTTTCCGCGCACGTTCTACTGAACGAGCAGTATATTAGGTTGGCCGCCAAAAGTCAAGCGGGAGCCTCGCCCGGCGTGCCCGGCGTCATTTTGGGTACAATGTGGATATCCGGCGATCGCGGCATCCGCGAAAGCGCCGCATTGAATGTTTGGAAGTCGGAGCGGGCAATATGGTTGAGATTTCTGAAGAGAACGGCCAGCTTATCGTCAGGATCGGCGGGCAGGAGTATGCGCGGTATCAGTTCGGCTCGCCGCGGTGGAAGCCCTACCTCTACCCGCTGCGAGCCGCAAATGGCCTGTCGTTGCTGGCGGACGCTCCGACGGATCACCGGCATCACCACGGCATCTGGGCGGGCCACGGCCGCGTCGACGATGCCGACTTCTGGCTGGAACGGCATAACAGCGGCAAAATAGTCCAGCGCGGTATCGAGGACCTCCGCGCAAGCGGCGAAGTCGCATCGTTCACGACGCTCAACGATTGGGAGGCTGCGAGCGGCGACGTGATGCTGAAGGACACTCGGACGTTCACGTTCTTCGACGAGCCGACCGAATCCCGACGCTTCGATTTAGAGATAGTAATAGCCTCGCCCGACCAGCGGACGGTGCAGCTCCATCCGAGCAACGAGGCTGGGCTGCCGCACGTCCGGGTCGCCGAAGGCCTTACAGTAAAGACCGGCGGCACGCTGACCAATGCCGAGGGCAAGACAAACGAGCGCGGTACCTACAAGCAGCGATCGCCTTGGATGGACTGCTCCGGCAAGCTCGGGCGCCTTCAGTGCGGTATTGCCGTGTTCGACCATCCCGCAAACCCCGACTTCCCGACGCACTGGTTCACGCGAGACTACGGACCGTTCTCGCCAAATTACGGATTCTTCCAGGAGGATCCGATCGAAATCGGCCCGGATTCGCCGCTGCGCCTGCGCTATCGGTTCTATACCCACTCGGGTAACGTGGAAGACGGGGGAGTCGAGGCGGCCTGGCAGCAGTACGCCGAATCCACCGGCTGGAAGCCAGCCATCTCGGAGTAGCCGGCCCGGCGGGCTCGTGCCGCGCCCGGCGAGTCTCACGACGATACACCGATTACGCTCTTCGACAAGAGAACAGCGCGCCGGGCCTACTACCGCGTTTGCGGCGCTGAATACCGGACACTGGCTGCCGCGCGCCATAAAGTCTATCGACGAATGGGGCAGTCCACCGGTCGGATTGGAGCAGCTTTCGATGGGAATAGACGCGGCGCCGGAGGGCTCGGCAGCGCAGCGCGTCGAGCACGGACGGCGGGCATTCCTGGCGCGATGGACGGTTTGGCCACTGATTGCGGCCGGCCTTCTCGACGGCCGCAATGAGACCGTCGCGCAGCAGGCTCGGTCGCGGTTTCCTGGCCTGATCATCCGCCAGCGCCAGCCCGAAAACCTTGAATTCCCCTTCGACACGCTCGAATCGTTCCTCACGCCGAGCGACCGGTTCTACATCCGCAGCCATTTCGCCGTGCCGGCCGTCGACGCGGCCTCGTGGCGGCTGCGGATTGAAGGCGCGGTCGATCGGCCGCTGGAGATAGGCCTCGACGACCTGCACGCGATGGACTCGCGTGTCCAGCCGGCGACCCTCGAGTGTGCCGGCAACGGCAGGGTCTTCCTGGCGCCAGCGGCACGGGGCGTCCAGTGGGAGCTGGGTGCGGTGAGCACCGCCGAGTGGGCCGGCGTTCCGCTGGCCGCGCTTCTGAAGCGGGCCGGTCTCCGCGACAGCGCCGTCGACGTCGTCCTGCAGGGCGCCGACTCCGGCGAGATCAAGGACCCGCCAAAGCCGGCAGGTCCGATACCCTTCGCGCGCAGCATTCCGGTCGCGAAGGCGCTGCGGCCCGAAACGATGCTCGCCTTCAAGATGAACGGTGCGGAGATTCCGGCCTCTCACGGCTTCCCGGTTCGGGCGGTGGTGCCCGGCTGGTACGGAGTCGCCTCGGTCAAGTGGCTTGCTCGGATCGTCGTGTTGGACCGGCCGTTCCAGGGCCACTTCCAAACGGTCGAGTACGCGACGTTCGACCGTCGGGACGGCCTCCCGGTTCGCGTGCCGATCACGGAGCTACAGATCAAAGCATCGATCGCCCGGCCGGTGATGCACGAGACAGTGCCCGCGGGAAGACCGTATAGGATTACCGGCGCCGCCTGGAGCGGCGAGGCGCCCATCGACCGGGTGGACGTGAGCACGGACGACGGCGCATCCTGGTCGCCCGCATTGCTGCGCGGCCGGACTATTCCCTACTGCTGGCGGCTCTGGAGCTTCGACTGGCAGGCGCCCGCGCTGGGCCGCGCCGTGGTCATGGCCCGCGCCACGGACGCGACGGGCCGCATGCAGCCGCTGCAGCGTGACGCCGACCGCGACAACTATCTTGTGACCCACGTGCTGCCGATTGAGATCGACGTGCGGTAACCCACAACAGGCAGACAGTGACAGCCTATGCTTCGGACCCTCTCGGTGCGTAACTTTGCGATCATCGACCGCCTGGACCTGGAATTCGGTCCGGGCTTCAACGTTTTGACGGGAGAGACCGGGGCGGGCAAGTCCATCCTGATGGACGCGCTCAACCTGCTGCTCGGCAGCCGCGCCGGTTCGGAGATGGTGCGCTCCGGCGCGGACCGGGCTATCGTCGATGCGGAGTTCGACGCAGCGGGCTCGCCGGAGGTGCGGCAGCTTGCCTGTGAGCTGGGCTTCGAGCTCGAGGAGGATCGGCTGCTCCTGACTCGCGAGGTGAGCGCGTCCGGCAAGTCGGCCGGTCGAATCGGCGGGCGGCCGGCGACGATCGCTCAGCTTCGCGATCTGGGGGACATGCTGGTGGACCTTCACGGCCAGCACGAGCATCAGGCGCTGCTCGCGGTAAGCCGCCACGTCGATATGCTGGACGCGTGGGGCGGCCGGGAGCTCCTGGCGGCGCGATCGGAGGCCGCCGCGGCCCACCACGAGGCGGTCCGGCTGCGGCGCGAGCGCGACGAGCTGGAGCGGGACGCGCGAGAGCGCGCGCACCTCGTGGATCTCTACGCCTTCCAGGTCAAGGAGATTTCGGACGCCGGCCTGCGCGAGGGCGAGGACGAGGAGCTGGAGCTGGATCAGCGTCGGATCGCCAACGCGCAGCGGCTTGCGGAGAGCGCGGCCGGCGCGGCAGCTGCGATCGGCGGGGGAGACGATGGCGGCGCGCTGGACGCCGTGGCCTCCGCCGTCCGGGGGCTGGAGGACGCCGCGGCCCTAGATTCAACGCTGGACCCGATCGTCGAGACGGTCCGTGGCGCGCTCTACGAGCTGACGGAGGCGGAGCGGGACCTGGTGCGC
>DATGJU010000527.1:0-2307 GCA_035295045.1 Chthonomonadaceae bacterium | reverse complement strand
GGTGATTCTTGCTCGCCGCGTGAATCAGAGCCGTAGAGCCGCTCCGGTCCTGCAGATTCGGCCGCGCGCCGTGATCGAGGAGCAGCGCCACGATTCCCGCGTATCCGACATTGGCAGCATTCATGAGCGGGGTCGTTCCGTCCTTGTCCCTGCAGTCGACGTCGGCGTGGTGGTCCAGGAGTGTCTTGACCACGTCACCGTGGCCGGCCACCGTGGCCGCGGACAGCGCCGTGCGGCCGAGGCGCGGCTCCCTTTCGTTCACCGCTGTTTTAGCCGTCAGGAGCGCCTCGACGGCGGCCGCATCGCCCTTTTGCGCAGCCACGACGAGCGCCGGTCCGGAGCCGGCATCGCCCCTGGCGGCTTGAGCGCCAGCGGCCACGCACGCGGACAGGAGCGACCAGCAAGCAAGCACAATCGCCGCGATGGCCGCGGCGGACCGGAATTGCCAGAATGGGGGCATCAAGGCAGGCACCTCATCTCTTTTGGAATCGGCAGCAGTCCCGAAAGGAATCCTCCGCGGCGCGCGGCGAATCTGACGTCGGCTCCAGGCGCGGTTACGATTCGCAGTAGCGCCCCGGATATCCTGCCGGCCATGGGCGTCGCGGGATGATCCGCGGCGCCGGCATTGAGGGGTGATTGCTGCATATGGCAGGAATGACGGACGCCCAGCGGCTATTCTTTGAGGCGAACGGTTACCTCGTACTGCCCAATGCCCTGCCGGGCCCGGAGCTGGCCGAAGTGCGCGCCGCCGCGGACCGGGCCGAGGCCATCTGGCGACAAGATCCGTCGCGGCCCGGGGTCCGGTGCGCGAACCTGCAGCAGGTCCAGGCGCCGATCGAATACGACGAGCGGCTGTTCAACCTGTTGGAGTGCCCGGCGACGTTTCCGGTCGTTCGAGAGATCCTCGGCCGGGATGTCTCGATGATCGACAACGACTACTTCATCTCACCGCTGCACTCCGAAACGCACGCGCGCTGGCATCACGATGTCGGCATGCCCGGCGTCTACCACCCGCGATCGGTCATGATGGTCAAGGTCTTCTTTCTGCTGGACGACGTGGCGGAGGACGGCGGATGCACCCTGTTCCTTCCCGGCTCGCACCGGTTTCCGCCGGACTTCGCACTGCCGCGCGTAGACGAGCCGGAACAGATGCCGGGCCACGTCAAGATGGCCTTTCCGGCGGGAACCGCCTACCTGTTTAACGGCCGGTGCTACCATGCGGCCACTCCCAACCGGAGCGAGAAGCCGCGCCGGGCGCTCATCTACAACTATGGCCACCACTGGATGAAGATATGGCCGGGCTACGAGCCGTCCGAGGCGCTGCTGGCGCGCACGAAGAGCCCCGTTCGAAGACAACTGCTTGGCGCGGGTCCCGCGTACATGACCGCCCTCGAGGACGATGCGCTGTGATCCGCAGTCGAAACGGAACGGGATACCACCCATGAAGATAACCGAAGTCGAAACCATTCACCTGCGCCTTCCGGAGATCGAGCGCGAGTGCAACGGGACCCAGGATGCGCTGCTCGTAAAAATCGGCACGGACGCCGGGCTGGTCGGCATCGGCGAGGTCGACTCGTCGCCGCACGTGATCCAGGCGATCTTCGATGCGCCCTACTCCCATACGCTCGCCTGCGGCCTCCGGCACGTCCTTCTCGGCGAGGACCCCCTCGACGTCGAGCGCCTCTGGGAGAAGATGTACCGCTCCACGCTCTACTACGGCCGCCGCGGCGCCGTCATCCATGCGCTGAGCGGCGCCGACATCGCGCTGTGGGATCTCCTCGGCAAGGCGACGGGCATGCCGGTCTGCAAGCTGCTCGGCGGGGCGTATCATCGTCGCATGCCGGCCTACTCCAGCGACCTGATGCCCTTCGAGCCGGCAAGGGCGGCCGGGCGCGCCGCGCAGCTCAGGGATGCCGGATTCACCCACCTGAAGTTCGGCTGGGGCGGCCTGGGCCAGAGCGAGCGGCTGGACGCGGAGCTTACGGCGGCAATTCGCAGTGCGCTGGGCGACAGGCCGGAGCTGATCCTGGACATCGGACACTGCTGGGACGCCGCGACCGCCGAGGCCCGCGCCCGCCGGCTGGAAGAGTACCGCCTGCTCTGGATCGAGGAGCCGCTGCCGCCCGACGATCTCGACGGCTACGGCCGCCTTACGGATGCCGTGACGACGCGGATCGCGGCGGGAGAGCAGTCGTCGACCTGTTGGGACTTCGCGGATCTGATGGATCGCGGCCGGGTCGACGTGGTGCAGGTGGACGTGAGCCGCGCCGGGGGATTTACCGAGGCGCGCCGGATCGCGCAGATGGC
>DATGJU010000526.1:0-13705 GCA_035295045.1 Chthonomonadaceae bacterium | reverse complement strand
CGTGGCGCGAGAGCGCCGCGCTCGTCCTGCGGCGCGGCCCCTACGTCGTCGCGGCCGGCCTGGACGAGCGCGCACCCAACGCGGCGCCGATCGTGCTGGGCGGGCCGTTCATCGACCTGTTCAGCGCCGACCTGCCGATCGTCTCCAACGTTACCCTCCCGCCTGGCCGCCGCGCGCTGCTGCGGCTGCTGCCTGGCGTCCCTCGCGATCGGCCGTCGGTCCTTGCGGCCGCCTGCCGCGTTACGAACGAGCGCGTGGAGGCCGGCGCGCTGCGCTTCGACGCGTCCGGCATTGGCGGCACCAGCGCCGTGGTCCGCGTCGCCGCGCCCGCCGCGCCGACTGCGGTCCTCGTAGGCGGCAAGCCCCTCCCCCGCACCGCCTGGGACTACGAGGGCGGCACGGCGCGCCTCCGCTTCCCCAACTCCGTGGACCCACAGCCCGTCGAAGTCCGCTTCAGCCGCTGACCTGCCCCAGCTCCCCCATACCCTACCATCCCTCCGACAAGACGGCAGCCACATGAGGGCGTGATCTGCCTTCGTTACGATGCTGATGCGCGTTAGTTCAGAGCCCCACAAAACGGCAGCCACGTGAGGGCGAGATATGCCCCCCGACCCCCTCCCGCAAAACGGCAGTCGCGTCTGAGCGGGAAGGAGCCAACGCATTTCCTCCCCCTTCCCGCTTGCCGGAAGGCGGACACCCGCGCGCGGGTGGTGGGGGTTAGGTCCGCACCAGCGTAGTACCGTCCGGGCCGGAACGGGCCAACGCATTTCCTCCCCCTTCCCGCACGCGGGAAGGGGGCCGGGGGGTTAGGCGGTCCCGGCGGGCCAGTCCCGCCGCATTGGCACCCACCCTCGAAGGCTGTTCACCAGCCACACCGCCCCCGCCCGCTCCAAATCCGCACGGGTGAGCACACGCTCCGCAACGTGTCCGCGGGCCAGCAACTCGGCCCGGAACACGCCGGGCAGCAGCCCGCAATCGAGCGGGGGCGTACAGCGCCGGCCCTCCACCTCAATCACCAGATTGCCGGTCGTGAACTCCGTCAGCTCGCCCTCCCGGTTCCGGAGCAGCACGTCATAGACGCCGGGATGCTCAGCCTTGCGTCGCGCATATCCCGACCGGTCCGCAATCTTGTGGAACAGCCGCCTGTCCGCCCGATCGACCGGTTCCGAGGCCAGAGCGAACGTACACGCTAAGCCATCGCCGCCGGCAGCCGGCACGGCGGCGGCGTCGTGTGCTCGGCCGTCCGCGCGCTCCGGCGATTCGGAGCCTCGCCTGTCGCGACGCTCCGGCGAGGCGACCGGCGGACACGGCGCGCCGTCGCTGTCCATCGGCGTGGCGCAACCGACTCCGGGTCGGTCCAGCGGCACGGCCTCCGCCGTCGCTGCGCCCTCCGCCGAGAGCCGCAGGCGGACTCGCCACGAGCCGGCCGGATGGCCGCGGGCCAGCTCGAAAAGCGCCGCATCGAGGCTCGCCCCGCGGGCCGGAATGCCGAAGTACGCGGCGGACGCCAGGATTCGCGCGACGTGGCCGCGCCGGCGCCGAAAGCGTCCGCCCTCCAGCCGCAGCGTCTCGAAAAGGTCCGGCCGGTGCGGCGCCGCAGTGAGCACGGCCGCCTTCAGCCGCGTCTCTCGCGCCTCCTCCTCCGCCCGCGAGTCCCACGTGATGCCGCTCCCAACGCCATACTGTACGACGCCTGTCTCCCGGTCTACCACCAGCGTACGGATCGCAACGCTGAAAACCGCGCTCCCGTCCGGCGCCGCGTACCCGATCGCGCCGCAGTAGGCGCCGCGCGGCTCCGGCTCCAGCGCCGCGATCTTGCGCATCGCCGCGATCTTCGGCGCGCCGGTCACCGAGCCGCACGGGAACAGCGCCGAGAAGATCGCCGGAAGCCCCGCGCCGGGTCGCAGTCGCGCGGAGACGGTCGAGGTCATCTGCAGCAGCGTCGGATAGGTCTCCACATCGAACAAGGAGTCGACCGCGACGCTGCCCGTCTCCGCGATCCGGCCGAGATCATTGCGCAGCAGATCCACGATCATCAGGTTCTCGGCGCGCTCCTTCTCGGAGCCCTGAAGGCGCTCGCGGAACAGGCGATCCTCCGTCGGCCAGCGCCCTCGCCGGTGGGTGCCCTTCATCGGGCGCGTGGTTATCACGCGGGCGGCGCCGCTTTCCGTCGCCTCACGCCGGAAGTCTGTCGTGCCATGCTGCGGGCGCGTGCTTGAGACGCGGGGCCGGTCCGAGATTGGACAGGGTGAAGAGGATGAACAGGACGGGGCTCGCGAAGGCGGTTTGACATCGGCCCAATTCGACCACCGGGGACCGTGCGCCGGGCCGACTCGGCCCGGCGCCGCGGGCCGGACCGCAAAGAACAGCTCGGGCGACAGGGAGAGGATCCGGAACCGGCCAAGGTCGAGGTACGCAGAGTAGGGCGCCTGCTGCGCGGCCCGCAGCCGGTCGTACCAGGCCACGGCGTCGCCACGGAACCCGGCGCGCAGGCGCAGCGTGTGGTTGACCTGGTAGACCTCGCCCGCCGCGATGGCCCCTCGGATCGCCTCGACCTCGGATCGCCAGCGCGCGTCGTCCACGGACGGCTGCCAATCGCCAACCTGGAACGCTGCGTCACCATCCAACGGCTCGCAGATCACGCTCCGGGCCTCGTCGCCTACGGCGGAATCCGTTCGGTCGGGCGCAGTCGGCGGAGCGTCGAAGATGCCGAACCAGAGCAGCGGGAGATCCGATGCCCGCGGGACGGCCATCGCCGGATCGAAGGCCGGCGCCGCCTCGTACGCCACGAATCCCGCCGCGTACCGCCCCCCGTCCAGCGCCGCCTGCACGCGCCCAAGCGCCGGCAGGACCTCGTCGAGATGGCACGTTGTAATTAGCTCAACGGGCTTCATGGAGAGCGGCCACGCAGGTATCCCGAACGGGCCGGCGAACTCCATTCGGAGGACGGGGCGTTGTCGCAATGGCTCGGTTCCCGAAGCCCGAAACGACCTATCATCGAGTGCGCTTGTGATAAGTCACAACGGGTCGGGCTATCCCCGTGGATCGGGCAGTTGAGCAAGAAACGTGTTGTACCGCTTCAGCGCCTCGCGGAAGGTTACGTGCACGACGGGAGGACTGCGGTGGGCGATTGAATTCCGGTAATCACGCACCTCGCCAAGCTTGGCACGTAATGCGGCGTTCCGCCTAAGCCCTTCCGCTCTCCATACAGCGCTAAGGAACTCATCAATCTTCCATATGCCGCCAGCCGCGCACCGATGCTGGGGATGATTAGACCGCAGGTGGTCCTTCAGGATCCCCTCAAACTCTGCCGTAAGACGAACAAAGTACGTTATCTCAAGGTTTCGGGCGATTTCATAAAGGAACGATCTGCTTAGGTGCGCGTCACGCAGCTCTAATGCCGCTTCATTGCGGTCATACATCCTCGATAGTAATGCAATCGCCTTCGTAGTGCCGTCTAACTCATCGCTGATCCGCCGCAGCCTGGAGACGTACCGATCGCTCATGCCGAAAGCATGTCGCCGATAAGGCGCACGAAGTCTCTCTCAACCCAGTCGTAGCGCAGCTCCATCCCAACGTCGGTCACAGGCGTCCAGTGGCCGGCTTCCGGACTGGAGAACAGCCGAATGCGCACCAGCGTAGGCCATGCAAATGCGTCAACTACCGTCGTCCCGTTCTGCCGAGTGCCCGCCACCTCGAAGTCAACGCTTCCAGAGGGAGTCGTTATGCGGATGCCAGGCTCCTCCAACGCCTCGGATGTGTTCGGCAGATCCACATGCATCAGTTTTGGCTGGACCGTCCACTTCTGGCGCTGAGCCCATTGGCTAATCTGGTCGAACAGCTTGATGGTGTCGGCGCGGACCTCTGCGATCATTAGCGTACCCTCATAGGGACGTGGTGCATGCCCGAATTCAAAGTAAGGATTGGGTGCGATCCAAACGATTCTACCACGTCCTGCCGAAGCCTACCCCGTCAGCGGCAGGATGAGCGTCGGCGACTCGATGACGTGGTCCTGCGCGATCGGCGCCACCGCGGTGCCGACGGCGAAGTACTCGATCACGTGGCTGCCCCAGCCGTGGCTGCTCTCCCGCACCTGCGCGCCCACGATCCCCTCGGCCTTCTCCGCCTCCGCCTCCGCCTGCATCCGCGAAAGCGCCAGCTCGCGCGCGTCGTAAAGCGCCTGCGTGTAGTTCTGCATCTCCTGGTTTCGCCCGATCTGCTTGAGCGCCTGGAACATGCCCTGGTGCGCCACGTGGTACACGCACGTGCCCATAACCATCGAGATGGGCCGGTAGCCGGTCTTCAGCAGCGTCCAGAAGTCCTGCCCGCTCAGGTCCGAGGTGAACGGACGGTTGTCCGGCGTGCGGTAGTGCTCGCCCTGGCGGTGCTTGATCGCCGTCCCAATCGCCATGAACTCGGCCAGGTTCTCGCCCCACTCGTAGCGCGTAACCTCCAGCCGCACGCCGACGATGCCGTCCGCGCCCAGCACGTCGGCCTCCTCCTCCATACGGGTCATGGCCAGCTCGCGCGCGTGGTACATCGCCTGCGTCAGCACGTCCATCTCCTGGTTCTGGAAGACGCCGGAGAACTGGAACCCGATGTGATAGATGGAGCTGCCCATCACCAGCCCGACCGGGTCGAACCCGGCCTCCCGCACCAGCAGAAACTCGTTGATCGACAGGTCGCTCGTAAACAGCTTACGCTGCCCGGGCGTACCACGCATCTCCAGAAGCCGCTGTCGCGCCGCGGCCGGCAGCCCCTCTTCCGATCCCGGTGTGTATGGCATGGTTAACTCCAATCCGTGTTCACGCGTTCGGTATTCAGGCGTTCAGGTATCCGGGGAGACTGGCGCTGCAAGGCGAGACCTCCTGAACACCTGAATACCCGAACACCGGAATGCCTGATCCCCCGAACACCCTCATTCAAGCGTCACCGCATTCTGAACCTTGAACAGCGGCCACCGGCCGACGTAAGGCGCGATCGCGGTTCCGATCGCCGTAAAATGATAGATCATGTCGATGCGGCGGTTGTTCTCGCTGATCTCGACCTCCCGCGGCTGGGCGTCCACCTCCACGTCCGCGCCGACGATCCCCACCGCGTTCACCGTCCGCGCCTCGTGCTCCATGCGGCCCATCGCCAGCGCGCGCGCGGAGTAGACAGACTGCGTGAAGTCCCGCAGCTCCTGGTTCACCCAGGCGTTGCCGAAAAGGCCGCCGGTCGTCGCGCTGCGCGTTGTCCAGTTCGGCACGCAGTAATACGTGCAGTTGCCGACGGCGATGCCGACAGGCCGGAACCCCGCCTGCCGCAGCATCCAGAACTCCTCGCCGGACAGGTCGCTGAGGAACGGCGGCGCGCCGTGGTCCGGCGGCAGGTCCCGCTCGCGGATCGCGGTGCCGATCGCCTGGAACTCCAGCATCCCGGCGCCCCAGGAGTACTCCTTGTGCTCCAGGCGCACGCCCACTACCCCCGTCGCATGGATCAGCGCCGCCTCCTGCTGCAGCCGGTTGAGCGCGAGATGCCTGGCGTTGTAGAATGCCTCGGTCAGCACCGTCAGCTCGCCGGAGCCGCTGCTCCAGTTGTAGTAGCCGGTCGGCATATACTGCCAGCCGACGTGGTACATCGAGCTGCCCATCACCTGGCCCAGCGGCTCATAGCCCGCCTGGCCGATGAGCAGCAGCTCGTTCACGCTCAGGTCGCTCGTGAAGAAGTGCTCCGGCGTCCCCTGCTTCGCCGCCTGCTCGCGCAGCCGGTCGACGGCGTTGAGCGGCAGCCCGCCCTGCTGCAGGCTCCGCTCGCTCGCCTCGCGCCGCAGCCGCGCCTCCTCGCTCTCCCCCTCGCCCCCGATGTTCAGTCCGAACAGGCGCATAACGTTTGCTCACAATCCTGTGGTGCTCAGGTCTTCGGGTACCCAGGTGTTCTGGCTGCACCCGCCAGTTCCCCTGAATATCTGAATACCCAACACCTGAATACCCGAAAACCGCATCCTACCCCACCAGCCGCGCCAGTGCCTCGCGCGCCGCCGCGCTGGTCCGGGCGCGCTCGTCCAGGTTGGCGCTCAGCTCCGCCAGCCACTCCTCCACCGGCAGCCGCTCCGTCTTCAGGGCGATGCCGCGCACGATCCGCGTCCGCGACGCCTGCAGCGGACCGCGGCCCGGGTCCTCCAGGTTGTAGCGGCAATCGCCGAACGTCACCATCACCTTGGCGATCGTCTTCTTGCTGAACAGCCCGCCCCGCCGGACGATCTCGGCCTCCTCCGGCAGCGCGCTCTGCAGCATGGACGCCAGCAGCTCCAGGAACTCGCGCTGGTCCGCGGCGTACTGCTTCGACAGCGTCGCCGCCACCCCGAACTTCAGCCACTCCTGCTGCTCGAAATCGTCCGGCATCCTCTCCTCCGCAGGCCCGTTAGGGACGTCGGCCTACTCTCCGGCGCCATCGGCAATCACGTGCGCGAGCTCCTTGCGGGTTGCTCCCGCGGCAAGCAGCGCACGGATTAGCAGGTCGATCGAAACGCTCGAATCCCCTGCCTCCATCTTCGCAACACGCGATTGGCTGGAGTTGAGGCGCCGGGCGAGCCTCTCTTGAGATAGTCGCTCCTTTAGGCGGTGCCCCTTAAGCGCGGTGCTCAAGGCAAGCCGAAGCTCAACGAGCTCGCGCTCCTCCGGCGTGAGCTCCAGGAACTCCGACACGGTGCCGACTCGGAATCCGGCCGCTTCTATCCGTTCCCGCTTCGTCGCATCCATCTCGTTCTTACTCCGATCGTGCTGCGCTATCGTAAATCGAGAATCGCCGTTTGCAAGTGTCGATCACATGACGTGGCGTTGTCTGAGTGCGTTTCTCAAATACAGCCGCGATAACGATCGCGTCATCGTCAACACGATAGACAATTCGCCATGATCTCTGAGCATCGGTGATCCGCAACTCGTGGCATCGCTGTCCGACCGACGGCATCGACCGTGAATGCGGCATCGCCAGCAGTTCGCCCCGCTGGAGCCGCCGCAAATGAAAGCCAGCCTCAAGCCGTCCTGCCGGGGAGAATGGCGGGCTCTTCACCTCGCCGTGGAGCCAGACAAGCTCCTTATCCCATATACTATCGATTATATGCCAGTTTCGACATTGTGCCAACCACGCAACGCGCAGCCGGCGCAGAGACACGCCGCCCCAGCCATCGCGCTCTGCAGCATGGACGCCGGCAGCTCCAGGAACTCGCGCTGGTCCGCGGCCTACTGCTTCGACAGCGTCGCCGCCACCCCGAACTTCAGCCGCTCCTGCTGCTCGAAATCGTCCGGCAAAACGACCTCCCATCGCAAGCGGCCAGCGCGAACGCCAGGTCGCGCCGCCGTCCAACTATTGCGCGGCAACGTCGAGATTCCCTGCAGCTCGCAGCGGCCGTTTGGCCGATACCATCGATGCGCCGGTCCCGTCTAGAATGACGGGACATGCCGGCGATCGGTTGCGTACAGATCGGGCACGGGGGAGGAGAGGGCGGCCATGACCAAACGGCAGGCGAACAATATCATCGCGGGGATCGTCGCGATCCTGGCGATGCAGATACTCTCAACGTGGATGGTCCTCCGCGGCCAGGAGCGCCAGGCGGCGCCGCAGCCCGCACTCGCGAGCGCGTCAGGCTGGAGCGGGGCGCCGCCGCAGCCGCTCGCGGAGGCGCCTCCGCCGCCGAAGGACCCTCCCCAGGCTCGCACCGAGACCGCCGCCGCGGACCTCTCAAACTTCGGCAGCGCGCTGCAGATGTACTACGTGGATACCGGCCACTATCCAAACACCGCCGACGGCCTTACCGCGCTCGTCCGAAACGTCGCCCACGAGCCGGAGTGGAAGGGCCCCTACTTGCACAACACCGACGCCATCTGCCCGGACCCCTGGGGCCGCCCATACCGGTATACGGGGCCGCGGCCGGGCGGACCGCAATACCGCATCGAATCGGAAGGCGACGGCGAGACGATCGCCGCCGAGGAGCCGGCGCGGCCATAGATCGACCGCGAGCGCTGGCCGTTACCTGCCCGCCGCGCCAGCGACGCTCAACCCAGCATGCCGCATCAAGGGCAAACGTCCATATGCCATCGTCGCGCTGTTCGCCACCCCTGCCTGATTGTAAGACAAGAAGGCGAGTAATGCACATTGTTGTCTGCTCAGCTTGAACGACAACGGAGCCGCTCCGCGCAGCAGGGCGGTCAGGCGACGCTCTCATAGACCTCGCTGAGCGACAGGGTGAGCGCGACAGCCGACAGCGTGACGCTCGCCTCCAGTCCCAACGCGACGGAAGCCGCCCATAAGCCGGACTCTTGTCGTACAAAATGATCGACGCGCGGCATGTTCTGCGAAACGAGTACGTACTCTTTGAACGTCGGAATCTGCTGGTAACGCAGGAACTTGTCGCCCCGGTCGAACTGCTCCGCAGACGGCGATAACACCTCGGACAACACGACCGGGTTGAGCACGACATCTTTCTGTTCGTCGTGGTATTGACGCTCGCCGCAGACGATCGCCATGTCAGGGTAGGCGAAGGTGCCATCCGGCTGTACGAGCACCTTCATGTCGCTGGAGAAAGAGAGGCACCCGCTTCCGCGCAATTGCACATGAGCGATCGTACTCAGATTACGGCTGATGAGAATATGCTTCTCGGTCGCGCCGGCCATCGCCCACATCTGTCCGTCGATCAGCTCGCTCTTGTAGTCTGCGCCGCGTTCAATCAGAAGATACTCCGCCGCCGTATAGGTCCGCGGCGTGCGTATTGCCTGCGCCATGCTGCCATCTGCTCCTTCGAGATCAGTATACCCGCCCGTTGTTCGGGCCTAAAGATCCAAACTCACCTGCCCGCCGCGCCAGCGCCGGACCGCCTCAACAGATCGGCGACCTCATCCCTGTGCGCCGCGATTGCCGCCCGCAGCGGAGTCACGCCCGCGCGATTGGGCATTGCAACGTTCGCCCCGGCCGCGACGAGCGCCTGAACCACCGGCAGGCTTCCGTGCTCCGCGGCAAGAAACAGCGCCGTTCGGGCCAGCCTGTCCTGAATGTCGAGCTTCGCGCCGCCGCCGGTCAGGGCCTTCGCCGTCGCGGCGTCGCCTGATGCGGCCCAGGCGTTCCATCGCTGCTGCTCTTTGTCCGTCACGGCAGGATCCACCGGATTTTGCGCGCCCTCATTGGCGCGGTGCAGCACTGCTGCCCGCAAATCCTCAAGCCGGATGGCGATTTCATTGCGCCCGTGTGCCGCCAGGGCCATGAGCGGTGTTTCGCCCTCATCCGTCGCCGCCTGTGGGTCGGCGCCCTTTGTTAGAAGGAGTGCCGTCGTCGCGGGATTACCGGACTGCGCGGCATTGTGAAGCGCGGACCGACCTGAGAAGTCCCGATCGGCTACACTGCCGCCGCGCTGCAGGAGGAGCTCGACCAGCTTCGTCGAGCTATCCATCGATCCCCGATAGCCGCCTCCGCTGACCGCGAGAAGGAGGGCGCTCTCCGTCCCGTCGGCGGACTTGAGCTTCGCGCCGTGGTCGATGAGCGCGGTCGCGATGGCCACGTCGTCCGAAGCGGCACGGGCCAGAGCGGTCTCCCGCTTTTCGTTTGTAATCACGCCGCCGAATCCGAGCACGCCCATCGTCGCCAGCGCCATGCCGCCCTCGCCTGCCACTCCGGCGAGCGGGAGGTCGCGAAAGCTCGAGCCAACGCTCGGGTCGGCGCCCTTCGAGAGAAGCAGCATCACCAGGTCTCGCTGACCTCCGTTGGCCGCAAAGTAGAGCGCCGTACCGCCGTAGCCATGAACATTGGCGTGCGCGCCGCGGGTAAGCAGAAGCCGGACGAGTTCGTCGTTGCGCGTAATGACAGCGTCGATTAGCGCAGGTCCAGTCTGGGCGCTATGGTGATCGACGCTCGCGCCCGCCGCGATGAGTAGTCCTGCTGCCTCGTTCTTGCCACCCATCGCGGCGATTTCCAGGGCCGTCTCGCCTGCATTGTCCGCCAGATCGAGCTTCGCCCCGCGCTTGACCAGCATGGACACTATCCGCGATGCCCCGACCTCCGCCGCGTACATAAGGGGCGACCGCCGAAATTGGTCCTGAAAGTCAATCTGCGCCCCGGCGCTGATAAGCTGGATCGCCGCGGCGTCATGGCCGGACCGGCACGCCTGGCACGACGCATCGCCAAGCGCCTTGCGCCGCCGCCGATCGGCTGGTAACCGCGCCGCGAGCTGCCGAACGGCGCCCACCTCTCCGAGGTCGGCCGCGAGCCACAGCGCGCTGTGCCCAAATGGATCGGTTGCGAGCGGCGATGCCCCTTTGGCAAGTGCCCGGCTGAGTGCTGAAGAACTGCCGCCCTGGATCGCGACGAGAAGGTCGGCATCCACGCGCCGGAGCCCATCCGCCACAGAGCCGTTCGCATTGGAGCGGATGCGCTGCGCGACAGCCGCCGCCGCGAAGAGTCCGGCAAACAGGGAAGCCATCGCGGCAACCCGCAATATCGACAACATTGTGTTTACATCCCGTCGCTCGAGCTGGCGGCAACCGCTTTGTGCCATGGGATCGGTCCGATCCGTGCGGGCACATCTGGGAGATTGTTTCGCACGGCAAGCGAGAGTACCTACTTCCGGCGGGAGAATCGGACCACATACGAGAACGTCTGCGCGCTCTGATACGCCGCAGCCCGGGATGCCGAAGTCGTATGGAACGCTTGCCAGCACCGCGCACTTAACTACCGGCCGCCGGTCGGGGCCTACGCTGCCGGCGGGGCGCGTGATCAACTGAAAGCGCGTACGAGCCGGACGGTCGGGTTATGCGCTTGATGCGCACCCGAAAAACCAGGCCACCAGATACGTAACACTCCTCGTCAAGAACCGAGGGGTTTGACGAGGCTCGGACGGTTTTCCATGGAGCAGATCGTCGGCATCCTGCGGCAGGCCGAGCGCGGCGGGCATCATCCGCGAGGGCCTTGCCGAGATGCTCACGGTAAACCCCTTGGGCATCCCATCCTCCCTGCGCCGCAGCCTGGTCTCGGCCAACATCATCGAGAGCCCGAATACTGTGAGAAGGGCGCGCACCTTCTTCACATTACATTCCCGCCAAAACCCCCACATATCCATGTCAAAGTCAAATTGACCGCGACACGCCGTCCGGCCCAACGCTGATCATCACTTCCCCCTGGAACGGCCGCCCCCGCGCAGGAATCCGCCGTCCCGACCGGAAACCTAACCGCACACTGTTCGCCAAGTCCGACCGGAGCCTGCCATGCCTCGCCCGACATCGCTGTCGTACCTCATCGCCGCTCTCCTGGCCCTTGCGCTGTTGCCACCCGCCGGCGCACAGGAGGACATCCAGCGCGACTTCCGCAACCCGCCGCAGGACGCCAGGCCCATGACCTGGTGGCACTGGATGAACGGCAACGTCACCAAAGAGGGCATCACCGCCGATCTGGAGGCGATGAAGCGGATCGGGCTGGGCGGCGCGCAGATATTCAACGTGGCGCAGGGCGAGCCGGCCGGGCCCGTCAAGTTCATGAGCCCGGAGTGGCGCGCGATCACCCAGCACGCCATCTCGGAGGCGCATCGGCTCGGCCTCAAGCTCGCCATCCACAACTGCGCCGGCTGGTCCGAATCGGGCGGACCCTGGGTCACGCCGGACCAGTCGATGCAGAAAGTGGTCTGGACCGAGACCTACGTCCGCGGCGGACGCGTCCAGCAGAGCCTGCCGCAGCCGGAGACCGTCCGCGGAACGTACCACGACGTCGCGGTGCTCGCCTTCCCCACCCTGCCCGGCGACGGCGAGGCGGCCGGCCAGGCCGGCGCGACGGTCACCACCAGCGTCGCCGGCGTGGACGGCCAGTCCCTACTGCGCGGCGACGGGCCGGTCAGCCTGCCGGTCCCGGCCGGGCGGCCGCAGTTCGTACAGGTCGCCTTCCGCCAGCCGGTCACCTGCGGATCGCTGCGGATCGCCTGCCGCGGCCGGGACGTGCCCGCCGCGGGCCGCGTCGAAGTGAGCGACGACGGTCAGCGCTGGCGCACCGTGGCAAACCTGCCGCCCTTCCCGGCCCGCGGCGGCTCCGCGGCGATCGCCTCGTTCCCCGCCACCACCGCCCACATCTTCCGCGTAACGATGACCCGGGCGGACCGCGCCGCGCGCCGCCTCGCGCTCACCGGCATCGGCTTCGGCTCGATGCGCATGGACCAGATCGCCGCGCGCATCGGCATGGTCCCCAACGCCCGGCTGACGTTCACGAAAGGCGATTGGCCCGCCGACATGACGATCCGGCGCGACCGCATCGTCGACCTGACGGCCCGCATGCAGCCGGACGGGCGGCTGGACTGGACCGCGCCGGCCGGCGACTGGACCGTGATCCGGTTCGGCCACACCAGCACGGGCCAGCAGAACGCGCCCGCGCCAGACTCTGGCCGCGGCCTGGAGTGCGACAAAATGAATCGCGCCGCCGTCGAGGCCCACTTCGCCGGCATGATGGAGAAGGTGATCGCGGACGCCGGTCCGCTCGCCGGCCAGAGCCTGAAATTCGTCCTCGCCGATAGCTGGGAGGCCGGCACGCAGAACTGGACGCCCGCCTTCCGCGACGAGTTCAAGAAGCGGATGGGCTACGATCTCACGCCCTGGCTGCCCGCGTTCACCGGCCGCGTCGTCGGCAGCCTGGACGAGAGCGAGCGCGTACTCTGGGACTTCCGCCGCGTCATCGCCGACCTTATCGCCGAGAACCACTACGGCCTGCTCCGCGACCTCTGCGCCAGGCACGGCATGCAGCTCACCGCCGAGGCGCCCGGCATCGGCATGCCCACGATCGCCGACGAGATCCAGTGCAAGGGCCGCACCGACATGCCGATGGGCGAGTTCTGGCTCGACGGCCACAACGATAGCAAGGAGGCGGCCACCTCCGCGCACGTCTACGGCAAGCGCCGCGCCTCCGCCGAATCGTTCACCGCAGTCACGCGCGACGCCAAATGGACCAAGGCGCCCTACGACCACAAGGCGATCGGCGATCTCAACTTCTGCCGCGGCATTAACCTCTTCGTCTTCCACCGATATGCCATGCAGCCCTGGCTGGACAAGTTTCCCGGCATGACCATGGGCCCGTGGGGCACCAACTTTGAGCGCACCAACACCTGGTGGGACCAGTCGCGCGCCTGGATGCAGTACCTCAGCCGGTGTCAGGCGCTGCTCCAGGACGGCAAATTCGTCGCCGACGCCTGCTACTACTACGGCGAGGGCGCGCCCAACACCATCACGACGGAGCGCGCCGCCCTCACGCCCCCGCTGCCCGACAGCTACGACTTCGACTGCTGCGACACCGGCGTCCTGATGACCCGCATGAAGGTGGCGACCGCCCCGGTGGTGCTGGCCGGCGGCACGCTGGCGAAGCCGGGCGAGATCGTGCTGCCGGACGGCATGAGCTACCGCGTCCTGGTCCTGCCGAATACCGACCGGATGACGCTGCCGGTGCTACGCAAGGTCGCCGAGCTGGTCGAAGCCGGCGCGACGGTCGTCGGCCCGAAGCCGCAGCGCGCCCCAAGTCTGAGCGGCTACCCGCACGCCGATGACGAGATCCAGCAGCTTGCCGGCCGCGTCTGGGGCGCCGTGGACGGCACGACGGATTTCGAGCACGCCTACGGCAAGGGCAAAGTCATCTGGGGCCGCCCCATGGAGCAGATCCTGAAGGGCGCCGGAGCGCCGCCGGACGTGCAGACGCCCGATGACAGCCGGATCGT
>DATGJU010000525.1:0-4648 GCA_035295045.1 Chthonomonadaceae bacterium | reverse complement strand
GCTGCCGTTGCGGCTCGCATACAGCAGCGCCTTCATCGACCAGACCGTGCCCTGCGTCGATTCCCACGTGCCGTACGAGTCCTTGCTCTGCACCAGGAACGTGAGCGCCTTGTTCAGGAAGCCGGAGTTGCGGCCCCACTTCGCCAGCCCGTAAGTGGCCAGGCCGTCCGTCTCCAGGTCCGCGCCGTGGCCGTTCGCGCCCGTGAAGGTCTGCGTCTCGCCGTTCCAGCTCGCCGTCTTCTCGGTCACCACCGCCGACTGGATGAGCGCCTCCGCGGCCTGCGCCGCCGTATCGCTGTCCTTCTCGACCGTCGCGAGCAGGTTCAGGATCACCGCCTTCGTGTAGGGATCGCCGGCCTCCGCGCGGTGCTCCTTCACGTAGCCGACCGCCGTGGCGATCTGCGGCCCCTTGTACCCGCTCTCTGCGAGCGCCCACGCCACGTAGGCCGTGGAGCGCAACGCACCGGTCTGCCGGTTGATGATCCCCTCCGCGATGCCCTGGTTCTTCTCCTCCCATGTGCCGTCCGGCTTCTGCTGCCCCGCCAGCCAGTTCTGGGTCCGCGCGATCAGCGCCGGATCCACGTCGTGGACCCGAGACATGTCGGCGAACTCCAGCAGGCCATATGCGGTCAGGATCTGGTGCGCCGGCTCATTGCCGAACCAGGAGAAGCCGCCCGCCTTGCACTCGAAGGTCACCAGCCGCTGATAGCCGACGTTGATATACTGCTCCGCCTTGAGCTGCAGCTCCGGGTTGATGTGCTTCGTCGCCTTCAGGTAGTCCAGAACCAGCACGTTCGGATAGGTCGTCGAGCTGGTCTGCTCGAAGCAGCCGCCCGGCATGCGCAGGATTCCGTCCAGCCCCTCCACCACCTGGCTGAACGTGCCGGGGTAGAGCTTCACGTAGATCGAGCTGGCCCCGGCGATCGCGTCCGCCGGGATCGAGACGGTCTTGTGCGCCGTCTTCTCCAGCCGGTCGTTCACCGTCGTGACGATCTCCTTGCCGTCCGGCGTCACCTCGATCTGGCGGCGCAGGGCATCGGAAAGCTTGCTGCCACGCGCCGTGACTTCCAGAGCGTGCCGGCCGATCACGTCGACGACTATGGGATAGTAGACCACCTTCACCTGGCCCGCGTCGATCTTGATCGTCTGCTTAGCGCTGCCGTCCAGTTGGAACCAGGGCTCCGTCTTGAGCGTCAGCGTCACCTCCTGCGGCGCCTGCAGGTAGTTGTATACCGCGACCGGGACCCGAACGTGATCGTGCTGCGTCAGCGAGACCGGCAGGTCGATGTCCGCGAAGAAGTCCTGGAACACCTTGATCGGGCCGGACGCACTTCCGAGCTCGCCACCCGGCGTATTGCCCATCACACTGACGCGCCACGATGTGATCGAGTCGGCCATGGCGACCTTCAGCGTGGCGTGCCCGCTGTCGTCCGTGATGAGCGCCGGCTGCCACAGCATGGTCTCCGGGAAATACTCGCGAACGCGCGGCGCCGCCTGTCCTGCCCCGTCCACCTTCGCCGCCGACACCTCGGATTTCGCGGCCTTGGTGATGTCGCGCGCCGCGAGCAACCGCAGCTCGGCCCGGTCCTCCATGGCGCCTCGCGGCCCGGCCGCGCCAAAGGCGAAATTGCGCGCGCCGCCAAAGCCTCCGCCTCCGAATCCTCGAGCAACGCCAGCTCCGTTCTCGAAGAGGACCTCCCCGTCCCGCGCGTCCTTGTCCATTGCGCCGTTCTCGTCGCCGGCGCGCCGCCGAAATACGGCGCGGCCGTTCATGCTCCAGCCGTACAGCGTGACGCCGATCAGATCGTCGGAGGTCGCCCACCGGCCGTCCGGCCCCGCGCTATTCAGCGTGAAGTAGTTCGGGTAGGTCCTCTGCCCGAAGGTGTTGGCGACGTAGGGACGGCCCCACGGGTCCAGCAGGGCCGATTCCGGCAGGTAGCCCTTGCGGACCAGTTCCGTCAGCGACGCGTCGGTGGTCAGCGCTGCGCCCGTGTCCTTCTGGTACTTCTGGAGCGCGTTCAGGATCGTCTGGCAGCGGGTCTGCATCTCCTGCGCGACTCGCTGCCGGATGGCGTCCCACCGCTGCTCGTAGGTATCGACGCGTATGTCGAAGTCGGGAGCGGCCGGCGCAGCCGCAAGGACGAGCGCAGCGGCGCGCTGCCGCTCGGCGTCTCGCGCCACTCCACCGCCCGCTCCAAGGCGGATCAGGCCGGTGGGCGAGAGCCCGTGGATCTCGTACCTCGGCTCCATCAGCTCCTTTTCGAGCGTGAAGTAGATCTTCTCCAGGCCGGGCTGGAGCTCGGAGAGCGCGAAGACGCTCTCGTCGACAATAGCCAGGCCGAGCGCCGCCTGTACTCCCTGCCGGTTCTTGTTCGTCACCGTAAAGTGGATCGTCGCGTCGCCGCCCGGCCGGTACTCGGTCTTGTCCGTCGCGATCTGTATGTTGAGGTCGTCCGCCGGCGAGATGACGAGCGTCCGGCTGTCCCGGATGATGTCCTCGTTGGGCAGGATCTTATAGGCGCGGATTTCCAGCGTCCCGGCCATGTCCGGCGTTACGGGCAGCACGAACCGCGACTCCCCGCGGCTCATCGG
This sequence comes from Chthonomonadaceae bacterium, assembly GCA_035295045.1. Lineage (GTDB taxonomy): Bacteria > Armatimonadota > Chthonomonadetes > Chthonomonadales > Chthonomonadaceae > DATGJU01. Next base: position 2,056 of record DATGJU010000525.1, on the reverse strand, counting down.
CCGGGCGTGCGTCAGGATCGTCTGCTTGTTGCGGATCACGTCCAGGTAGAGCGTGCCGCCCTTGACCGAGGAGAGCGCGACCAGGTTCAGCCGGTCGCCGACTTTCGCCAGCGTCTTGTCGGACCGCAGGATGATCCCCTCGGCAGACGGCGTGGACTGGAGCGTCTGCGCCGCCGTTGCGGAGCGGCCCTGCGCGTCCGTGGCCTTCACCGTCAGCGTCACCGAGATCGGATCGGCCGGCGGCTGCCCGCCTCCGACCTGGCCGGCCGGTCCGGGCCCAGCGAAGCCGCCGCCAATGCCGCCGCCGCGCCGGCCGCCCAGGCCGAAGCGCTGCGGCGGGCCGCCGAGCTGACCGGGCGGGGCCGGCGCGGCGTCCGGAGCTTGCGCGGCACCGGCCGGCGCCGCGGTCTCCTTGGGCGGGGCCGGCGCCCGCGGCGTCACGGCGTACGTGGCGATGCCGAGATCGTCGGTGGTCAGCGTCGCCTTCGACTGCGCGACGTTCTGCGGCTGCGTGTTGGTCCATTGCGCCGCGGCAACCTCGATCTTCGCATTCTTGATCGGAGCGCCGTCGGGTGTCGCCGCGGCGATGAACACGCGATTCTCGACGCCCGGCACAAGCGCGCGGGACTCGGGCACGATCGCCAGAAGGATCGGCTCCTTCACCACGGGGACCGTCGTCTGCGCCTCCTGCTTGTGGTCGGCCGTGTCCTTCAGCGTGGCGTGTAGCTCGACCACCGCCTTGCCCTGCTCGAACGGCTGCCCGACGAACGAGCGCGGCAGCGTGTAGCGGAAGGTGTAGGCGCCGATCGGGCTGGTCTCGCCGGTCAGCTCGGTCAGCTTCGTCACGCCGATGTCAATCGTGTTGACGTCGACCGTCACCTTGCCGCCGCTCACCGGCTTGCCGAAGAAGTACCGTGCCTTGACCGTGCCCTTTACCTCCTCGCCCGGCAGGTAGTAGGGCTTGTCGGTAGTCACTTCAAGCTTGAACTTCGGCAGCACGTACCGCTCGACGCGCACCGACTTCTCGGCCTGGCCGGTCGGGAGCACGGCGCGGAGCGTGAAATTGCCCATGTTCACTTCGTCGGCGAGAACAAAGTCGGCGGATGCGACTCCGAACCGCGAGAGCGTGTCGCGCTTCTTGAAAACCTTGTTGCCGCGCGCGTCCTCGATCTCGAATGTGACCGGCTTGTCCGCGACCGCCTGACGGGTCGCCTGGTCGATGGCGAGCGTTCGCAGGTGGATCGTCTGGCCCGGCTGGTATAGCGGCTTGTCGGTCGTGAGGAGGAGCTGAGTCGCCTCTTCGAGCTGGATCGGCTGGACGACCGCGTCCTTGCCCGCCGCGGAGGCGACGTCCACGGTGAGCTGGTAGGCGCCGGCGGGTCCCTTCGGCGCGTGGAACTCGGCGTCGATCGTGCCGAGGTCGTTGGTCCGTCCGGTAAAGAGCGCGAGCTTCGCGCCGGGCTTGCCGTTCTCCAGCGGGGCGGCGCTGAGGCTCACCGTCGCGGGGATCGGTCGGCCCGTGTTGTGGTTGGTGACGACGATGCGCAGGGAGGATGGGCCGTTGCGCAGCCAGGTCCGCTGGCCCAGCACGCGCGTCTCCAGCGGCGAGATGGCATAGGTGGCCGCGCTGCCGGACGCAGGCTTCTGCGCGAGCGCGGGCGGCCCGGCGATGGCCAGCGCGAGCGCGGCGCAGGCCAGGAGGCGATTCGAATGCGACAGGGTGGACATGGCGGGAGCTCTCTCCTTATCGTTCCAGGCGCCCGCGACGCTGCGGGCTGCGGGTTCTGAAATGCTCAATTCGGTTGCGCGGCCGCTCCGTTCTCGACCGCGCGCTGCCGATTAGACGGGGCTCGCGGGGCAAGCGTTACCAGGTCCCCTCACGGTCCCGGTAAATGCGGACCGGACAGGATGACCTTATAATTCCCCCAGGAATCTGGACACTGGAATAAGTTAAGTCGCTGTGCCAAAATGACCCCTGGAGGAGCATTGGGAAATGGCAAAACAGCGCAGAGTTCACACGGCCGAGTTTAAGGCAAAGGTCGCTCTCGAAGCGATC
>DATGJU010000524.1:0-3194 GCA_035295045.1 Chthonomonadaceae bacterium | reverse complement strand
GAAATCGTGGCAGACTCGGGCCGTGGCAATCAAAGGCGTGCCGAGCCCGCACAACTATGTCGCAGCCTTGCTTGTGATCGCCGTGACAGCCCTCGTGGCAGCGGTCCTGCGCGGCGGCGAGCCATCCAGCATCGGTGGGGCGATACTTCTTGGCGCGGTGATTGTTGGGCTCGTCCGGGCATACTCGAAGGATCTGAAGGCGGCCCTGTTCCGCGGCATCCCTGTCGAGCGAAGCATGGCAAGGCTGCTGAGCCAGCGGACGGATCCGCGATTCCTACCGGCGCTCATTTCGCTCCATGAGATGTCCGTGGACGGGATGACGCGCGAGTATGTCATCCAGGGCCTTCGGAGCGCATTGCCGCGTGTCTCGCTGGCGGACCGGGAGATCGTCCGGCCGGCGCAGCGGTTCCTGGCCAAGCTGCTCCTTCGGCCGCTCCTGAAGGTCGAGCTGACCCTGGGCGCGATCCAGGCGCTCGAGGCCGCCGGGGACCAGCGCGGCCTCGACTTCGTTCGATCGCTTTCCCATGTCTACGAGCGGGACATCGCCCTCTGGGACGAGCACCAGGTGATCGAGGAGCAGGAGAGCGAGGAGGAGCGGCGCACCCGATTTCGGATTCGGCAGCTGAACCTTGAGATCCAGGGGTCGCGCGGCGGCCGCACCGGTGCCGGCGGGGCATCCGTGTATCACGGCGAATACGTTCCGCGCCTTGGCCATCTCGACGCTAAGCAGCAGCGGTTCGCCGCACCGGAGCTGACGCCGCCGCAGGTCGATCAGCTTCGGCGGGTTGCCGCGGCGGGCCGGGCCTGCGCGCTCGCCATGGAGGCGCGGCTGGCACGCGAGGCAAGCGCGGCTACGCTGCTCCACGCCTCCAGCGCGCCGCGGACGCCGGACCGGGAGCTGGTGCGCGCCGCGGCCGGCGCGGCGCAGGAGGATGGCGACCTGCTGAGACCGGAAGGCGAGCCGCATCCGCCGGAAGGGCCGCCGGACTGATGGTCCGGTCCAAAGGCATGCGGGCCGGCCGGCAGCGGCCGTCGCTCGCACGCTAAAGGGATTAGGACCACCTATTGCGCCGCGGCGTGTTCCGGGGGCTTGTAGGCGGCCCACACGCGGGTCTTGCCCTTGCGCCGGACCTGGACGCGAAAGTCAGTCCCCTGAAGGGCGATCCAGGCGTTGCGCGTCGTGGGAAGGTCGAACTGCTCCCAGTCGCTTCGGTCCGACTGGCCGCCGCGCAGCACGTCGAGCTGGCCGCCGCGGAACCGAATTTCCGAACCGTCCGCGAACGGGCCATACTGCTTGCCGCCAATCAGCTCGAACACGCCGCTATCGACAGGCCTGGAGCGGTGCGCGGCGACCGGCGTTCTGGCCGGCGCTCCCGTTTCACCGGCAGCTCCGGCGCCCGCCAGGAACGCGGCGATCTCAGGATGGCCACCGGCCTTGGCCAGGCTCATGGCTGTTTCGCCGTCTTTGGCGGCCGCGTTCACGTCCGCGCCGGCCTTGACCAGCAGCCGGACGACCTCCAGCCGGCCGCTGCGGGCCGCGAGGTGAAGCGGCGTGAAGCCCTCGTTGTCCTCGATCCCCGCGTTCGCCTTGCGGTCCAGCAGCAGGGCGACCGCGGCGCCGCGTCCCAATTCCGCGGCGCGCGCGAGCGGCGTCTTCCCGGTCTTCGAGTCCCGCCCGTCCACCAGCGAGGAGTCGGCCTCGATACGCGCCGCCAGCCTGCCGACCTCATCGTCGCCCGCGAACTGCACGCAGTCGTCGACGTCATCCTGGACGCTGCGCGGGAAGAGCGTGACCTTCGCGGCGCCCTCGGTTTCGACGATCAGGCTTCCCGCGAGATGCCGGACCGTGACGCGGCCCTCGCTGCTGACGCTCCGCGATTGCAGGTCGGACGCGACGGCGAACCGCTCCTCCTGGTCTTTGGCGGCGTTCTCGACGATAAGCACGTGCACGCCACTGGGAGGGGCGGCGTCGGGGCCGAGGGCCGATATCGGCGCGCCGGCCACTCGGCACGTGATGACGCCGCCGGACGCGACCGTGACGCGGATGTCGCCGTCGGCCGCGGCTGCCGCGCCGCCGGACGCGGCCCCTGCGGCAGACTGGCCCGCGGCCTCGCGGTCCGTGTCCCAGGCCTTGTCATGCAGGTCGCATCCGGCGAGCGCGAGCGAGAGGGCGGCCAGAATGAGTGCGGCCGGTCTGCCGATGTTTGATTGGCGCATGGGCGATCTCCAGGGCGTCGATGAGGACAGCGCACGGCGGCGAGGATGCTCTCGTCCGTGCGGATGGTCTCGGCCGTCTGGAGCCGCTTGCGGCACATCGCTGCAGTAGAACGGACCCGCCCGGCCGCTGTGCGCGCCCGCGGGCCCGGTACTCGACCGCGTTCCCGATCACGAGGGACGGCGATGCCGGCCCGGTTTTCGGCTCTCGCGCTGTCAGGCCATCGCGCTCTGCCAGGCCCTTGCTGTCCGCGTCCAGGCAACGGCGCCTAATTGACCCCGCGTGCCTACGCGAGCAGACTGCGAAGCGCCTCTGCGGTCGTGACCGGGGCCTGGCAGGCGTAGTTCTCACAGACGTAGGCGGTGGCTTGCTGCGTTTGCACCGGCCTGTCCTGGAATAGCGGCAGGTCCGACGAGTCGGAGCCGTCTCCCGCGGCGAGGACGCGATTCGGCACATACGCCTCGTTGGCGGCTTTGACGAGGGCCCCAAAGCCGGGATCGCCAGGCTCGCCGACGATGGCGACCTCTTTTGCGCCGGAGAGATGGAAATCGAGCGCGCCGAGCAGACGCGCAAAGCCGGCTGGATGCTTTTCCAGCAGCGGCGCTACCTTTCGCAGGAGCGCGACGGCCGGCTGCCGGTAGGAATCCTTGCCTGTGTGCACGGCAAGACGCAGGAGCAGCTCGACGGCGACCGAATTGCCGCTTGGCACGGCATTATCGTCCCAATCGCGAGGGCGCTGGATCAGCGTTTCGTGGTCCTCGGCGGTCGCGAAAAACCCTCCTCCTCCCGGTGTGCTGTCCGCAAAGATCTCGAGAATGGTCGCGGCTATCTCTTCGGCGGTATTCAGCCAGCGGCGCTGGAAAGTGGCCTCGTACAGACGCAGCAGCGCGTCGCCAATGAACGCGTAGTCCTCCAGGCATCCGGCGAGGCGGGCCGCGCCGCCGCGAGATGTCCGCCTCAGCCGCAGCCGGCCCGACTG
>DATGJU010000523.1:0-9922 GCA_035295045.1 Chthonomonadaceae bacterium | reverse complement strand
AATGTCCCAACAATGTCATATTCTCCCGCTCACCCCATCACCTAATCACCCGCTCACGCCATCACCCACTCAACCGAGCCGGGCCAATTCGTACAAGGCGTGCGCATAGATCTTGGCCGCGCGAACGAGCGTATCGATCGCGATTCGCTCGTCCGGCTCGTGCGCGGGGCCATCGGCGTTGCCGGGGAAGCCGGAACCGAAGGCGACTGCATTCGGCGTCGCCCGGGCGTAGGTCCCGCCGCCCATGGTGCCGGGCTTGCTGGTCGTGTCGCCGGTCTCCTCCTGGTAGACGCGCAGCAGCGTTGCCACAGGCTCTTTATCCAGCGGAACGTAGAGGGGCGGCTGGTCGGTGTGCTCCGCCAGCTCCCAGCCCTTCGCCTCCCGCACGGGCCGGTGCGTCTCCAGCAGGTCGGCGATGTTCCAGGTCACCGGATACCGAATATTGTAAGTGAGGCGGACCGTACCGCGCTCGGTCGTCTCCATTATACCCAGGTTGGAGGTCAGCGGTCCCGCGACGTCGTCCGCGCGGGCGATTCCAAGCCCGGCGCCGGCCGTATCCACGGTGTCGATGACCCATCGGAGCCAGGCGTCCTTCTCGGCCAGGTCGAGCGTTGCCAGGGCGCGGGCAAGGCGCGAGACCGCGTTGTCGCCGTTGCTGGGGCGCGCGCCGTGGGCCGATTTGCCGCCCGCGCGCACGTGAATGCCGGCCTCCGTGACCTCGTGACTCACGTTCCGGTCCCAGAACTTGCTCAGCTCCGCGGCGGCGCGAAGAAGCGCGGCCGGCGCGCCGACGATCGTCGCCTCGGCGGAATCGGGAACCATGTTCGGCCGCCGGCCGCCGTGCGCGCTCGCAATCCGCAGTGGGCGATCCTCCGTGGGCAGCGCCTTCTCCAAAACAAGGTTGGCGATACCCTTTTCGGCGTAGATGAGAGGAAAGCTCGCGTCCGGCGTGAACGCGAACCGCGGCCGCTCCTCGCTCGCGACGTTGAAATAGTGCTCGACACAGCCGAAGCCGCTCTCCTCGTTGCAGCCGAAGATGATCCGGATTCGCCGCTGAACCGGCAGTCCCGTCGCCTTTATCGCGGTCGCGCCAAACAGGGCTGCGTAGGTGGGGCCTTTGTCGTCCGCGGAGCCACGCGCGTAGATGTACCCGTCCTCGATCTCGGCGCCGTAAGGGGAATGCTGCCAGCGATCGCCCTCCGGAACCACGTCCAGGTGGCCGAGCGCGGCGACCATCTCTTCGCCCTGCCCGAACTCGGCGTGGCCGGCGTACCCGCCGACGTTTTTCGTCCGGTAGCCCAGCCTGTCGCACAGTGCCAGCGAGTAATCGAGCGCCTGCCGCACCGGGACGCCGAACGGCGCGCCCTCGCCCGCGGCCGGCGCCTCGACGCTCGGAATGCGGAGCACGCCCTGCAGCGCGCGGACCATCTCATCCGTGTTGGCGTCGATCCACGCGTGCAGCTTGAGCACATCCGAATCAGTTACGGGCATTGCGATCCTTCTAGGCGTCTGCGCCAAACCGTATCCGACGTCCAGCTTCACGAAGCCCGCCGGTGCCGGGCGGCATACTACGCCGGTCCGGCGTTGAGTCCGCGCATGCGGACTTAGTAAACCTAGACCGGTACTTTAGTGCCGGGCCGCATGCCGGGCGGCGCTACTGGTTCTTGTCGTCGTCCGGCGCATCGGACTTTACGCAAAGCGCCAGCCCGTGCGCGAAAACCATGCTGTTCTGGTTGAACCCGTCCGAGCTGGCGAGCAGGACGCACCGGATCGGCGACAGCTTGGGGTCACGGTTCATAAATGGGCGCGTGTCGTCGCCGTTCGGCCGGACGAGCAGCGTCATCTCGGTCTTATCCGGCCCCACCGTCTCCGGGTAGCAGACCCAGCCGCGCGGCAGTCCCTCCAGCCTCGCCGAGATATTGCCCTTGAAGGTGTCGCGCCGCTGGAGCTTTATCTTCACCTCGGTCACCTTGCGCGGATGCACCTTGACCGGGTCGGCCGTGGCGAAGTTGGCGAGGAACTCCGCCTCGCCGCGCACCGCGACGACGTTCTCCGCAACCTGACGCGGCGTCGGCTGATTCTGAAGGTAGTAGATCTCCTGTGGCGTCGCTGTCACCGTCGTCGGGCCGAGCGGGCCGGCGCCGGTCGCCTCGATCTGGATCGGCCCCTGGACCGGCCGCGAGCCCGAAGAGGCGAGAAGGATGAGCTGCGTGTCGTTCCGATCAGGTGGAATGACCGCCGGCAGCGCCGTGACGCCCGCCGGCAGGTTCTCCGCGCGGATCGTAATGTCGCCGACGATGCCCTCGCGTCGCAGGACGACGATATCGACCGCGGCGGCGATCCCTGGCCGTATCGTGATGTTCCCGGGCCGCGCGGCGACCTCCAGATGCGGGTGCGCGGGCCGCGCCTCCACCGCATAGGTATACTCCGGTCCGCCCTTGCCTGTCACCTCCTGCACCCTCAGGGAGTAGGCCTTGCCGGCTTCGAGCTTGTAGGCCATCCGGCCATTCGTCTGGTTGATGCCGCGGCCCTGAGCGTCGAGCAGCGTAAGCGCGAAGTTACCGGGCGAACCGAGCCGCGTAGAGAACAGCTCGAAGTCGCACGGCCCGTCGCCGGAGATCGGATAGACCGCCGCCTCGCCCGGCTTGTCGATATGGCCGGCAAACGTGGCGGGCAGCTTAACGGGCATTGCCGGCATGGCGCTGTCCGTAACGACCGGGAACGCGGAGACATAGATCGGCATCGAGCCGAACGGGCTGCAGATCTCCTGGACGCCGGTCTGCGTTGGCATCGGCAGCGTAAAGCTCGTCGGCACCGTATCCGTGTTCTTACCGAGCAGATGGAGCGCGGCAGAGGTTCCGACCCGCGCTGCCGGCGGATAGATCGCGGTGTCGTACGGCACCGCGCCCATGGTGAGCCGGTAGACGCTGCCGGGATTGCCGCGGCCAAGCAGATCGCGGACTTCGAGCGTGTAGGCCCCGTCCGCGGGGCACGTCCAGTCGATCAGGGGGTCCAGGTCGTAGTAGCCGTGGTTCTCAACGATCTCCGCGCCGTTGAGATCGTAGAGCCTCAGATCGGGATTGAAGAACAGGACCGATTCCTCTTTATAGCGGAAGCCCTTCAGGTTGAAGACCAGGCGCTCGCCCTTCTTCGCGGAAAATCGGAAGTAGTGGCGCTCCGCATTGGCCGCGAAACAGCCGTTGGCGACGCAAGGCAGCTTGATCGGCAGGGCCGTCTGGCGGGTGTTGCTGACGGACGTGATCTCCGGCAGGCTGCCGACCTCGAACAGGCCGGCCGTCGATATGCCCGTCTTGGTGACCACTCGCAGCTCGTAGACGCCCGGCATACAGTCGTCCGCGATCTTGATCTGCGCCGTCAGCCGGCCGCTCCGCGCCTGCCCCAGCAGGTAGGCGGTGATCTTGTCGGCCTCCGAGGGGCTGATCGGAGCCTGCCGCACTTTGATCATCCGCTCGACCGTCGCGCTCCATTGCGAAGTGGTGAGGCTGCGGTTGGCGGGAGAGCGCAGCTCGTGGCACGTGCCGCACTTGGCCTGCCACACCTGCTTGCCGGCATCGTCCGCCTTGCCGCCGCCCACGCCTACGCTGCCGCTCAGCCCGGTTCCATGGACGAGCAGGCCCGTGGCGCCGTCGAGGCTCGCGCCGCGCACCTCGACCTCGACCGTCTTGCCCGCCTGTCCGCCGATCGGGAAGAAGGTGTTGATGGTGGGAGTCTGGGCCACGGCCGCGGAGCTGATGACCACAAGCGCGAAGACGGCTATAGAACACTGAACAAACCGCATCGTGGAGGTGCTCCTGGACACTTCGCCCGGCGGGCGCGCCATCGTGAATTGCTCAATTGCCGCCGAACCCGCTTACCGGTGCGGAGGTTTGTCGCGCCACGTGCCGCCGGGCTAAACCCCGCGGCTGGGTAGCCTCCGGCTCAGTCCCCGCCTGCGCGGGCACGGAATCGTTCGCCCGCGTAGGCGGGCGATGGGCGGAACGCCACACAGCCGGGGGGTTTAGCCCGGCGGCACGTGGCGCCCTACCGTTTCGTCTTGCCCGCGCGCCTCGCCGATTTCGCGGGCTTAGCCGGCGCCGACGGCTTCTCCGCGGGCAGGGGCGGCGGCACGAGCGTTGTGATCGGCTTGTTGGCGTCCACGTCCAGGACGTAGACGAGGCCGTCGCGGCCGCCGGCTGCGGCGATCTTGCCGTCCGGGCTGAGCGCGGCGGCGTAGACAGGCTCGCTGGTCGTGTCGCGGAATGCGCGCACCTGGCCGCCGCTGTTCAAGTCCCAGACGCAGATCGCATGGTCCGCGCCGCCGGTAATCATTCTGCGGCCGTCCGCTGAGCGCGACAGCGCGTACACTCCGCCGTTGTGCGCGCCGATCGTCCGGAAGTGGTAGCCGTTGTAGGAGGCCTTCTTTGCGTCGTACCCGACTCCCCACCAGTAGAGCTTGCCGTCCAGGCTCGCGCCGACGAACTGGTCGCCGTTATTGAGGAAGGCGAGTCCTGTAATGCCGCCGTCGCTCTGGTCGAAGTTGATGACGTTCTTGACGCTCTTCAGGTCCCACACCTTGACGATCTTGTCCATGCCGCCGGAGATGAAGATACTCTGCTCTTTCGGCGAGAAGGCGACCGCCTGCACGCGCCCGTTGTGCGAATCGAGCACCGTGCCGCCGCCCGCCCCCGCGTCGGCGACGTAGCGCACCTTGTTATCGTCCGCGCCGACCAGCAGGCCCTTTCCGCTCTTGTCGTAGGCAACGCTCTCCACGGAGTCGTACTGCTGCGGCAGGGCGCGAGGCGGCTGCGTCGCTGCCGTGTCCCAGATTTCGGTCTGGCCGGACCTGCCGGGCAGTCCGCCGCCCAGCGCGACCGTGTGGCAGTCGGGATTGAACGCGATCGATCGGACGCTGTCCTCGACCTGCCGGCAGACCGCGGACTGCTGCCAGGTCGCGGTATCGAAGACGACGGCCTCGCCGTAGGTCCCGACGGCCAGATGCTTGCCGTCCGGGCTGAACGCGACGGCGGTGATCGCCGACAGCGGGCGGTTGGGCTTGGCGAAGGGGGGCGGCCCGACAGGCGGCTGCGTAGCGGCCGGCGCAGGCTGCTGCGCGCCCGCGGTCGCTGGCTTCTGGCCCGCGGCAGGCTTAGCGGCGCCTGTCGGAGGTTGCGCGGGTTTCAACACAGGCATCTGGCCAAGCGCAACGGCGCAGGCGGCGATCGACGAGCATAGGGCAATCGGGATCCGTATAATTTCGATTAGGGCCATTGTGTTCACAGGATGGCGTGCCCGCCGACGCAGACGTGGCACCGCCGGCTCGCCACCACCGGCCCGAACCCCGCGCACCCAGGGGGGTACCCGGCGGCCTTCGGCCCAGCGCCCGCCTGCGCGGGCGAACTTCGGTTGTTGCCCGTGCAGGTGGGCAATGAGCCGTAGGCTACCGAGACACTGGGTTCAGCCGGTGGCGAGAGCGCGTTCGCGGCACGCCGGGCGGTCACGCGCCGCCGGGCTGAACCCTGCGCACCCAGGGGGGTACCCGGTGGCCTTCGGCCCAGCGCCCGCCTGCGCGGGCGAACTTCGGTTGTTGCCCGCGCAGCCGGGCAATGAGCCGTAGGCTACCGAGACACCGGGTTCAGCCGGTCCACCTGGCGGGTGGTACGGATTGGATGCCGGCCGCGCCGCCGTCGGGCGGGACCCGGTGTCAGGCGAACGCCTTGCGGATGTGGTTGCCGCCGCGGGCCAGCGTGATGCGAACGCCCTCCGGCGAGGCGATCGACTGCGTATAGTCGATGCCCAGCGCGTGGTAGATCGTCGCGGCGAGATCCTCCGGCTTGACGGGGTCGGCCGCGGGCTCCATGCCCTTCGCATCCGAGGCGCCGACGACCATGCCACCCTTGATGCCGCCGCCCGCCAGCAGCAGCGAGAAGACGCGCGAGTAGTGGTCGCGGCCCGCGTCGCGGTTGACGATCGGCGTGCGGCCGAACTCGCCCATGACGACGACGAGGGTGGTCGCAAGCAGCCCGCGGTCGCTCATATCCTTGATGAATGTGGCGAACGACTTGTCGAAGTTCGGCAGGTGCGAATCGCCGAGCTGGTGGAAGATGTTGTTATGGTTGTCCCATCCGCCGAGCGAAACGGTGGAGAAGCGCACGCCGGCCTCCACCAGGCGTCGGGAGAGCAGTAGGCTCTGGCCGAAGTTGTTGCGGCCGTAGGCGTCGCGGAGATCGTCCTTCTCCTGCTTGAGGTCGAAGGCGGCGCGCGCCTCCGTCGAGGAGAGCAGGGTGTATGCCCTGTTGTAGAACGAGTCGACGGCGCGCGCCGTATCGCTGCCTTTTTCGTGCTGCTTGAAGGCGTTGTCCACCACGTCGCGGAGAGCGCGCCGCCGGTCCAGCTTCTCCTGGGACATGTTGGACGGCGGGTTCAGGTCGCGGACGCGGAAGTTCGGGTTGGCGGGGTCGCCTCCCGGGCAGAAGGGGTTCAGCGATGCGCCCAGGAAGCCCGCGCCCATCTCGCTGCCCGGCTCCTGAATCGAAATGTAGGGCGGCAGTGCGCTGCGCGGGCCGAGCAGGTGCGAGGCCACCGCGCCGTAGCTCGGCACGGCGAAGCCCGGCAGCGGGAGGAATCCGGTGAGCATGTAGTGCGTACCAATCTCGTGCGCCGCCGTCGGACTGGTGACGCTTCTGACCACGCAGAGCTTGTCCATCACGCGCGACGTCTGCTGCAGATGCTCGGATAGCTGGATGCCGGTCACATTTGTGTTGACCGCCTTGAAGTTGCCGCGGATTTCGACCGGCGCCTCCGGCTTCGGGTCGAACGTGTCGATGTGGCTGGGACCGCCGCCCAGCCAGATCAGAATCGCCGAGTTCGCGGTGCCGGGCGACTTCCCGGCGGGAGCCGACTTCTTTGCGGCCTCCGCCAGCGCGAAGTACTGCGACATCGAAAGGCCGAGCACGCTCAGCATTCCGACGCGCAGGAAGTCGCGGCGGTGAAAGTTCTCGCAGTCGCCCATCCAGTTATGGTTCATGGAAGCCCCTCCCCGTGTGATTGGCCTGGTATTGCGTTATGTCCGCCGTATCGGTCCTATCCGTCAAATTCGGCGCCGAGTGCCGGAGCGCTCTCTTAATGATTGAAGAAGAACTCCCGCGAAGTCACCAGCGCCCAGAGCAGGTCTTGCGCGCCCTCGCGGCGGTCCTTGGCCTGCTGGATGAGCGGTACGGCCTTGCTGATCTCCAGCGCCGTCGGCTCGCGGTTGAACGTCCGCAGGTACAGATTCTTGACGACGTCCGCGTCCGTGTCGGAATGGTCGAGGACGCCCGGCACCGTGTTTCCGGATTTGACCTTATTATCGACGTAGGGCGAGTTGATCATCATCAAGGTCTGTACGAGGTTCGGCTCAAGCTTCGGGTCGATGTCGGCCAGGAAGTCGCGGTGCGATTCGCCGAAGGCGTTAAGGAAGCTGTTGCTGATCGGCATGGCGGCCTGGACCGCCTTGGTCCGCTCCGGGAAGCTGCCAAACTGCTCCTTGGCGCCGGTCGCCTGGTTCAGCATGTCGAGCATCGCCTGCGCGGGCATCGCCTTCGGCAGGAAGTGCGAGAAGAACCGGTCGTCGCGGGCGTTCGAGTCGGTGGGTATCGCCGAAAGCTGATAGGTGCGGGAGTTCAGGATGAGCCGGATCACGTGCTTGGCGTCGTACTTACTGTCTACGAGCTCCTTGGCAAGCGCGTCCAGGAGGCCCGGAACGCTCTCCGGAGTCGTTGCCCGCATGTCGTCGACCGGATGTATGATGCCGCGTCCGAAGTAGTAGGACCAGAGCCGGTTGACCGTGGCGCGCGCGAAAAACGTGTTCGTCGGCGCGGTCATCCAGTCGGCGAGCTGCACGATCAGGTCGCCCTCCGGCTTGACCGGCGTCCTCTCTCCAAGGTAGGTGCAGGGCGCAACCTTCCCGCGATTGCGTCCCGTGACGGATGCGTTGATGACCTGCGCGCCGGCGTTATAGTCGATCACGTTGTCGTCGAGCACGCGGTTGCCGCGGACGCCGACCTTGCCCATAAACGCGGCGAAGTTCCAGTAGTCGTCGGTGGTCCAGCGGTCGAACGGGTGCTTGTGGCACCGCGCGCAGGACATCCGGACGCCGAGAAAGGCCTGGCCCAGGTTCTCCATACGGTCGTTCGGATTGCGCTCGATACGGTAGAAGTTCGCCGGGCCATTCTGGAACGTACTGCCGCGCGCGGTTACGATCTCGCGGACGAACTGGTCCCACGGCTTGTTGGCGTCCACGCTCTTCCAGATCCACTCGTAGAAGAGGGTCGCGGCGCGCTCGCCGAGGTCGCCGGTGTTGCTGATCTTCCGCGGATTGACGCGCAGCAGGTCCGCCAGACGGAGCGCGCGATAGTCCGCGAACTCCGGCCGCTGCAGCAGGTCGTCGATCAGCTTTGCCCGCTTTTGCGGGTCCGTGTTCGCGGTAAAGGCGGAAATCTCGTCGGGAGTCGGCAGGCGGCCGAGCGTGTCCAGCGTGACGCGGCGCAGGAATTCGGTGTCCGTGCTAAGATACGAGGGCAGTACGTTCAGACTCCTGAGATTATCGAAAACGTACTTGTCGATCAGATTGTTTGCCGGCTGTGCCGGATAGGCGCCCTTTCGGGCCTGCGGCAGCGTGACGAAGGAGGCGACAATCGTGCCGAGGTACCGGCCCAGAACGGCGCCGCCGCCCCAGCGCAGCCCTGTGACGACGCCGCTCTGATTGACGCTCAGCACCGCGTCGTTCGTGGATTGGAAGGCCGTCTGCGAGGTGACGTCGCGCGTGCTGCCGTCTGTGTAGGTCGCCATGACGCGGACCTGGCGCGGCACGCCCACCTTCGGCAGAGTGAATTTCTGTGGCGAGATCGACAGCGCCGCCAGACGCGGGTCCTTGTCGTCGAACGGCGCGCCGGCCTTGAGCCAGCGCAAAATCGTATTGTACTGCGGCGAGCCGACCGCGAATCGTGGTCCGCCGGCGTGCGGTACCGTGTTGGTGGCCTTCAGCAGCAGCAGGCTCTTCTCCGGCACGGCGAAGTTGACGCGGCGCCCGCGACCTCCGTAGATGAGCGGCTCATAGTCGTCTTCGGGCGCGAGGGTAAGGAGCGATACCTGCAGGCCGCCGCGGCCGCCGAACTTGCCGTGGCACCCGGCGCTGGAGCAGCCGCCGCGGTCCAGGATGGGAGCGACGTCACGCAGGAATTCGACGCGCGCGGGAGGAGTGGGGAGAGCCTTGACCGGGGCGGGCTTTGCCGGGGTCGATTTGGCATGGGCCGCGGGCCTCTCGGCAGCCGCCGGAAGCGCGGCGATCGCAACCAAGGCGGCAACTGCGGCGAACGTGCCGAATCGCATGGAACAGACCTCCGTGAGTAAGTTCGATGGACGTGAATGGGCTGGGACGCGCGCACGGTCTATTGATTATGGCACCGAAACTGCGCCTGGGTTGCACGTATTCTCGTCGGCCAATGCCAATTTCCGCAATGTTATTTGCGTTTTGTGGTTCTCGACCGCGGCTCCGTACTACCGCCGGGCCGCGGGGCCGGCGGTCGGACTGCCCTCTGCCGCGTATTTCTGCTCCTCCTGCCGCGCCTGGAGATGGCCGCGGTTCAGTTTGAGAGTCACCTGGCCATCGTCTACGGAGGCGATCACGTCGGCGTCCAGCTCCCAATCCCGGTGAAACAGCCAGCCGCGCCGCACGGTAAGATGAGTCGGCATGCCGGTCACGCTGTCGAACACGATGTTTTCTACCTCGCCCACCTTTTCGCCATCGGCGGTGAACACGTCGTCTCCCACGGAGATCACGGCATTTTCGTCGTCCTGCTGTCGGAGCCGCTCCTGCACCTCCGTCGGCGTTGACGCCGCCAGCTCGCCGTTAACTACCGGCGCGGGCAGCGCCGCGCCCATCGGG
>DATGJU010000522.1:0-11735 GCA_035295045.1 Chthonomonadaceae bacterium | reverse complement strand
ATAACATCCGCCTGTACCTCGGCGGACTAGGCCTGCCGGCCATTCCGTACTACCGCCGCAGCCTTGCGTCGAGCACGAGTTTTCCGCTGCCTATCCCGGGTTATGACCGGTACAACGGGCCGTCACTGCGGTTCGTCAACTCGCCGGTCGAGCGGCCCAATCGCGTTCTCGATCTGAACGTATTCGTGACGGCGAAGCGCGCGCCCATCGGATTCGCGCTCTTTCAGCAGGACCTTGCGGCATCACCGTTCAAGACGCCTCCGCCGCGAATCATCCAGCCGACGCTGGGCGATCCACTGAGCGGTGTGCTGGAGCTGACGACGCCGCCCACCTATCGCGAATACACGGACAACCGGTACAGCCCGGTCCAGGACCCGCGGGTCACCGCGTACGGTATTCTACAGAACCAGCTCGGCGTCTATAACCGGCGGCACATCATCGTCGCGGTATCGCGCGCGCCGGAGGTGGGCGTGCAGTTCGTCAACCTGCTGGGCCACCGCGCATCGGCGACACCGGCCGGGAGCCCATCCGACGTCACCAATCCAGAATCGTCGCGGTTCGGCGTCGGAGCGGCGGCGCGATACCGCGCGCCGAACACGCCGGCCTTCCTGAACATCACTGCCGGAGTCGGTGAGTTCATCGAGGACCCGTCGCACGTCGCCGCCGCCCGCTTCAACGTGCGCACGACTCTCGCCTCGCAGCCGCTCCTGCTGGGCAGGCGGCTCTCCGCGCGAGCAGGAATAACCGATCAGTACAGCGTCTACACCTCCGGCACGACGTATCACTGGCTCTCGCCGGAGGTCGAGCTGAATATCACGCCGACGCGCGACTCGCTTTTCGACGTCGGCTACCGGTACGTTACGGACCAGGGCTCCACGCCCTTCGTTTGGGATCGCCGGGATATCCGACACGAGCTGAGACTGCAGTACCAGGTAAGCGGGCCATGGGCGTTCGGCATCGCGACCAAGATCGACCTGGAGCGATCGCGCGCCTACGACGGCGAGCTCGCCATCGTGCGCAACTTCGACTGTATGCGCATTGGTCTCGTCTACCAACTGCGGACCTCCAGCTTTACCATGCTGTTCAATCTGCTCCCGGCGCGCAAGGACAATTCGAGGCCGCTCATTCCGCTGCGCACAAAACCATAATTTGGCGCTGTCAAGACTATTAAGAAACGGGGATCGGCGTTCCGGTGCTCGGGTATTCAGGTGCTCAGGAGGGCTCGCCATTCAGTCGGCGCTTCCCTGAATAACCGAATATCAGAACACCAGAATACCGGCCCGTCGGGGAGTGCGAATATGCCGGCACAGACCATGGAGCAGCTCGTTTCGCTCTGCAAGCGGCGTGGCTTTCTTTTCGCAGGCAGCGAAATCTACGGGGGGCTGCAGGGCACGTTCGACTACGGCCCACTCGGCGTGGAGCTGAAGAACAACCTGAAGCGGCTCTGGTGGAAGCACAACGTCTACGAGCGCGACGACATGGAGGGCATCGACGCGGCGATCCTGATGAACCGGTACGTCTGGCGCTACTCCGGCCACGAGGCGACGTTCGTCGACCCGCTGGTGGACTGCAAGACGTGCAAGGGCCGCTTTCGGGCGGACAAGCTGGGCGAGGCGACCTGCCTGAAGTACCCGAAGAAGCACCCCGGCGAGTGCGACGGCGAGCTGACGGAGCCGCGCGACTTCAACATGATGTTCAAGACAGGCGTGGGACCGATCGCGGATGACGATTCGTTCGCCTATCTTCGGCCGGAGACCGCGCAGGGCATCTTCGTCAACTTCAAGAACGTCCTCGATTCCACGAACCGGAAGCTGCCGTTCGGCATCGCGCAGATCGGCAAGGCGTTCCGAAACGAGATCACGCCTCGCAACTTCATCTTCCGCGTCCGCGAGTTCGAGCAGATGGAGATCGAGTATTTCGTGCTGCCGGGAGAGGATGAGGCAGTCCACGACACGTTCATCGAGGACCACGTCAACTTCTGGGTGGAGGAGGCAGGCCTGCGCCGCGACAACCTGAAGCTCTATGAGGTGCCGAAAGAGGAGCTGGCGCACTACTCAAAGCGGACCGTGGACATAATGTATAAATTCCCGATCGGCTGGGAGGAGCTGGAGGGCATCGCGAACCGGACCGACTTCGATCTGGGATCGCACTCGCGCGAGCAGGACAAGCTCGGCCTGACGGCGTCCGTCATGGAGAACGAGCACTCGACGGAGAAGCTGACTTACTTCGATCACGCGCAGAACCGGCATCTCGTCCCGTACGTCATCGAGCCGTCCGCCGGCGTCGATAGGGGCGTGCTGGCGGTGCTGACGGAGGCGTATGACGAGGAATTCCTGCCGAACGGCGAGGTGCGGACCGTCCTGCGGCTCAAGCCGTCGCTCGCGCCGGTGAAAGTCGCCGTGCTGCCGCTCAAGAAAAACGCGGATGAGATCGTCGCCGTCGCGAAGGGCATCAAGGCGTCGCTTCAGGCGAGCGGGGAGATGCGCGCCGTTTACGACGATTCGGCAGGCATCGGCAAGCTCTATCGCCGGCAGGACGAGATCGGGACGCCGTTCTGCGTCACCGTCGACTTCGACACGCTGGGCCGCGGCGACGACACGGCGCTCAAGGACACCGTCACGGTGCGGGATCGCGACACGATGCAGCAGGAGCGGATCCCGATCGCGGAACTGGCCGGCTACGTCCGCCAGCGGATCGGGTAGCCGCTCACAACCCCCAATTCTCGGGGCGACGTGAACCACCGATCCGAGGTCCACCCCCCGACCCCCCAATTCTGGGGGGCTATCATGGAGGCGTTGCGGTCGCAGTCCGTGACGGTCAGCCCGTATTGCGCAGGCCGGCGGCGATTCCGTTTATTGTTGCGGCGAGCGCGTAGTTGAGCGCGTCGGACTCCTCTCCGGCGCGCTTTCGCCGCAGAAGCTCGACCTGGATCAGACTCATTGGGTCGACGTACGGGTTCCGCCGGACGATCGACTTCGCCAGCACCGGGTTGCTGCGCTCCATGAGGTCCGCCTGCTCGGTTATGCGCAGCACGATTTCGCGCGTGCGCCGGAACTCCTCGACGATCATCGCGAACACCCGCTCACGCAGCCGTGCATCCTCGACCAGGTCCGTGTAGCGCCTCGCGATCGCCACGTCTACCTTGGCCAGCCCCGATTCGACGTTATTCACCATGTCCTGGAACAGCGGGAAGCTTCGCAGCATCTCCTTCAGCAGCGCCTCATGGCCCGGACCGGCGCCTATGAACCGCTCCATCGCATGGCCAACGCCGAACCAGCCCGGCAGCACGTGGCGGCTCTGCATCCACCCGAACACCCATGGGATCGCGCGGAGCTCGTCAAGCGAGTTGCGGGAGCTTCGGCGCGCCGGCCGTGAGCCGATGCGCGCGTGCGCAAGCTCCTCGACCGGGGTGGCCTGCTCGAAGTAGGTGAGAATGTCGGGATTATCGTAGATGCGCTCGCGGTAGAAGGCGAACGCATCCGCGGACATCGCGTCCATGGCCGCCTCCCACTCTGGCAGGATGTTTGCGCCCCATCCGGCGCCGCGCGTCAGCGCCTCCAGCGAGGCGGCGACCATCAGCTCAAGATTGCGCTCCGCAACCACGGCGTCGGCATACTTCCAGTTGAGCACCTCGCCCTGCTCCGTGATCTTCAGCTCTCCGGAGAAGGCGCCGGGCGGCTGCGCGGCAATAGCGCGATGGGTCGGGCCGCCGCCGCGCCCGACAGTGCCGCCCCGGCCGTGAAACAGCCGGAGATGCACCGCGCATTCGTTCGCCACGGAGTGGAGCTCGCGGTGGGCCTTGAATATCTCCCACGTGCTCGTCAGCATCCCGCCGTCCTTGTTCGAGTCGGAGTAGCCGAGCATCACCTCCTGCCGCCGGCCCCAGGAATCGAGCAGCGGGACGTAAGCCGGATTCGTCCAGAGGGAGCGGCAGATCGAGGGGCAGTTCCGAAGGTCCTCAATCGACTCGAACAGCGGCACGGGCATAATGCCGGGATCGCGATCCCTGGCCGCAACGGAGATGCCGTTCAGCTCCATGAGCCAAACCAGCGTAAGCACGTCGCGCTCACCTGTCGCGCCGCTAATGACGTAGCTGCGGATGGACTCCGGCGGATACTCGCGCTTCAGCCGGGCGATCTCACGCATGGTGTCGAGCAGCGTCAGCGTCTCCTCCGACGGCTGAACCGGTACGTGCGCCGGCGACTTGTGTGAAAGCGCTCCGGCCGTGGCCAGCTCCGCGGCGGCGCGGGTGTGGACCCGGGCGTGCTGCCTGATGTCGAGCGTGTGAAGATGAAAACCGAATGTGCGGACCTGGCGAACCAGGGGGTCGAGCATTACGCGCGCGATTCGCTCGCCGCAGTTCTCGCTCAGACTCTCGATGATGAGCGCGAGATCCGCCTCGAACTCCGAAGCGGCCCCGTACGCGCCGGCGCGCGGCGGCGACTCCTGGGCGCCACGGAGCCGGTGCAGGACGAACGCGAGGAAGCGCCGGTACACCTCGTCGGATGCCCGCGCCCGTACGCTGGAGGCGTCCGGCCGAAACTTCGCCTCGTAGTCCGTAAGCGCCTCCAGGATCGGCGCGGCCACGCCGAGCTGGTGCATCGAGGGGCTGAGCGCCTCGACCGCGGCCTCGACGGACTGGACGTAGGATGCGAGGATCGCGGCGCGCGCTATGGCCAGCGCGTATCGCGTGCTGTCCGGCGTTACGAACGGATTCCCGTCGCGGTCGCCGCCGATCCAGGAACCGAACTGGACGACGGTGGGCACGTCTCGTGGCGCCAGATCGGTCTCGTAGACGCTGCCGAAAGACTTAGAAATCTCGTCGTACAGGCGCGGCAGGGTGGAGATGATGCCGTTCGGATAGTAGTCGAGGCCCATACGGATCTCATCGCGCACGGTCGGCTTTCGGCGGCGGACTTCGTCGGTCTGCCAGAGCGCGGTGATGTCGGCCGCAATCGTCGCCTCGCGCTCGGCGGCCTCGTCGTCCGTCAATGGCAGCCAGTCGATCTGCTCGATCTCGCGCGCGATCGAGCGTCGCTTGTACAGCACGGTGCGGCGCGCGGCTTCGGTGGGGTGCGCAGTAAACGTCGGAACCACCAGGACCTGAGAGAGCCACGCGCGCGCCGCCTCCGCGTCTATTCCGCTGCGGCGCATGCGCTCCAGCGTCCCGCGCATCGAGCCGGGCTGTGGCGGGCGGTCGGCGGCGATTCGACCCGCGCGGAGGCGGCGCTTCCGGTGGTTGGCCTCCGCCAGGTTGATCAGCTCGAAGTAGATCGCGAAGGCCTTCGCAACGCGGTAGGCGTCCGGGATCGAGAGGCCGCCGACGGTCGCATCGAACTCCCGCATTTCGTCGTCTGCCCCCGGGCTCCCGCCCGACTCCTGGCGGCCGGACTGGATCGCCTCGCGATGGCGGATTGCGAGCGTCCGGAGCGCCTCGACCGTGCCGAACAGCTCGGGCCCCGCCTGCTCGCGCAGGATGTCGCCGAGCAGCTTTCCCAGGGACCGTACGTCGCGGCGCAGCGGGTTCTCCTTGAGGTCGGCCGCGTCCGTCAGCAGCTCGTCGAGCCGGGCCGCCTGATCCTCCGCAGCCCAAAGCGGCTTGCTCTCCACGTCGCTCTCCTTCCAATGCGCCGAATCGATCGCTCGGGGTCCAGTCCAGATTCCCGGCGGGACAAGTTGTCGTTCGTTGGCCGAACAGCGCCCGGCCGGCGCGCCGCCCACGGCGCGCGTGGACCGCGGTGAGCTATGGAGTTTCGCTGGCCAGGGCGCGATCCCCTGCGTTTGGCCGGCATCACCTGGATTCAGCGCGAGGGAACCGGCAGCGCCGAATTCTGGACGCCGCGCAGCGTCCAGCAAGTCGAACCGTCCTGGGGGCGGCGCGGGCTGCTGCGGATCGCGTCGACGAGATGCTTCCGCGTCCGATTCCCTGGCCTTCGATGGATCGCGCGTCGGCAGTCCATCCGGGCTGCCGCATTTTCCCGGAACAATCGACGCCGAAACCAAGTTTATCGTACGGGCTGACTAATCACAGGAGATTGGGAGCGGGAACGAATGGACGAACAGCCACAATGCAAGACGGTATCGACCGCGCACGCTGATTCCGATTCGCACCGCCGGCTCGCCGCGGAGCGCGGCGGCGCGGCAGTGGTGTTTGTGAGACGCAAGGCGACGCTTGGCATCGGGCACGTAGGGTGGGGATTTCTCGTCCGGCGCGGATCGGGCGACGGACTTACGCTCATCGGAGATGGTAACGAGTGGGAGATCGGCGCCGTGGAGAACCACAGCGGCTGGGTAGTCGTGCCCCCGCTTGCAGACGGCTACTGGGAGGCGCGCACGGACCAGCCGTTAGACTGCGTGGCGACGCGTGGGTATGACCACTACAAGGTGATCCGAGTCCGCGCTCCCAATATCGGCGCGGCTCTTCGCGCGGAGAAGGTGGTAAGCGAGCGGCCCTACGCGGCCGCCGTGAGCAACTGTATGAACGATGTATTCAATATCCTTACGGCGTACGGCGCCAAGAGGCTTCCGGACCCCAGTCGCCTTGAGAACTGGATTCCGAACAACTGGTACGGCCACATCGAGGCGCCGGAGTATCCCGTCGAAGAGGAAGCCGGACTGCGGCGCACATTGCGGCCGAAAGTTACGCCACGTCGGTAAACTCGCCGGCCTTCTGCGCGCGCATCTCCTTCAGCATGTTCGAGCCGGCCAGGAGGAAGGCGATCGCGGCGGGTGTGAGCCAGAGGATCAGGTTGAGCAGATACCCGATTATAGGAATGCCTACGGGGACAGGACCGAAGTGGGCGAGATGGCCGAGAAGCATCAGCCAGCAGCCCCAGGAGGCGGCGTTGAATGCGCCACGCGCGTTGCGGCCGCGCGCCTTCGCCGCGATCCGATTAAAAGCAAGGCCGCCGACGATTGGCACGACGCCGAAACTAAGCCAATAAAGCAGGTCCATTTTCCGGTTCCTCGTATGGTTACCGCGCGGTCCCGTGGCGCACACAGCGGCGCGGGCCACCAGGCCGCAGCGCGACTTGACGATGATTCTGTCGTGGCTCCGTATGTACGTTAGTCTGTCCGGTCGATTCCACGTGCATAACGGGTATACGTTTTAAGACGCGCTCCGGTGTCATCGGTTTCGCCGACACCCGCCCCCGTGGAGCGCCGCTGCAGCGGACGCATGCGCCCGGCGTCCTGGGGCCGGCGTGGCCGACGCTGCCTCGTTAGCGCCGCGTGGCCCAGACATCGTGGTCGAGATAAACTAAGACAGGGAGTGTCCATCCATGAGATCTCATCGACTTTGCGTGCTGGTTATTGCGGCCGCCGCGCTGGCGGCTCTGGGGCTCGACGGCTGCAGCGGCATCGGCAGCATCGGACCCAGCGGCAACTCTACCTCGCAGGTGCGCGCTGTCAACGGCCTCCAGGGCTGCCCCGCTATCGATATAGAGCAGCTCAACGTCGCGCCGGTTCAGTTCCCGAATGTGCAGGCGGGCGTCGCCCCGGGAGCCTACACATCGGTGCGCTCCGGTCTGGGGCTCCATTACGGCGTCTTTCAGATGGGCTCGATGGCCAACCCGCTCGCGCTTGCCGACGTGGATTTACAGCCGCACGACGCGGCCGGAAACGCGAATACGGGAACGTACACGCTCGTGGCCACCGGAACCTGCAGCGGCGCCGTCGGCTCGACCGCGCCGCAGCTCGTCCGGCTGGTAGACGCGTTTCCGTTCAACTTCACCGGCAGCGCGGCGAACACGGTCGCCATCCGCGTGATCAATCTGGTCCCGGACGTCGGCGGCGGAATCACGCTGGACATCAACGGCGCGTCCATCCACGGAACGGACGACCTCGGCACGAACAGTGTCGCCTACGCCGGCACGGCGAACCTCGACAACTCGCACTATAACGAGGTGAGCGCGATCCCATCCGGTGCGACCCTTACGATCCGATCGAGCTCCAACACCGTGTTGGCGACCGCGCCGAGCTTCAGCTTCCTGCCGAACCACGCGTACACGCTGTTCGTCATCGGCGAGGTGCACCCATCGGCCGGCGGAACGGCGATCATGGTGGTGCCGGTCGAGGATTTCTGAGACCACCGAGAGACCTCTGACGCCGCCGGCTCAGGCGCCGGGCGGCGGCACGACGCCGATCGTGAGCAGGATGTTCGCGTAGATCCGCTGCTCGCCGGTCGCGATCGCAAGACAAACCTGTGGCTGGCCGGCGGCTTCGTAGAACGCGAACCGCTCGATCGGCTGGAGTCGGGCGCCGCTTCCGAGCAGCGCCTCGAACTCGGCGAAGATCGGCGGTCTCGAGCCGTCGGCCGGCTGCATCACGCGGGCCGCTTCGATCGGGACGGCGGGCGCGATCGTCCGCAAGACGTCGGTCGCCGTAAGCAGCCCCGGCGCCAGGTTGAGGTACACGATTCGCGCATTCGGCCCGGCTGTGGTGGAGCACGGATAGTTGCCATCTGCGATCAGGATCTGCGAGCCATGCCCCGCGCTGCCGATCGCATCGAGTATTTCCGGGTGAATGAGTCCTGTCTTGAGCATGCGTCCGAAACTCCTTTCTGTATGGCCAAAATATTGAAACTTAGGCGGCTGCGGGATGTCTCATCCAGCAAGTTGGCCGCTATGGCCGTGCAGCGCCCCAGGGAATGGGGCGGTAATCGCGAAGGAAGGGCGCAATGCGCACCCGAAAGTCCAAATCGAACGGCTTTGAGCCTGACGACGCCATTGTACCTGCTGAGCTCGATGGCGACGATGCGCTCTGGATGCTCCTGAACGCGTATGCCGACGGCGAGGCGAGCGCGGAGGAGACTGCGTACGTAGAGAGTATTATCCGCACGAACCCGGCTATCGCACGCGAATTCCGGTTTCTCGAGCTCACGGCGGACA
Organism: Chthonomonadaceae bacterium; assembly: GCA_035295045.1. Lineage (GTDB taxonomy): Bacteria > Armatimonadota > Chthonomonadetes > Chthonomonadales > Chthonomonadaceae > DATGJU01. The sequence goes on along the minus strand of DATGJU010000522.1, from coordinate 2,847 downwards.
GCGTGCGGCAGTTCGGCGAGATCGACCCGCCGGATAGCCTGGCCGATTCGATTTTTGCCGCAACCGCCCGCAGGAAGACGCTCTTCCAGCGCGTCTGCGCCGTTTGGACGAAGACAGGCGCTATCTTCGAGCCGGCGCCGCTCCGCATCGCCGCGACCGCGCTTGCCAGCGGCATTTTGGTCATGGTGATGTGGTCCAAGTTTGGGCCTCAACGCCATGCGTTGCGCCCCGAGACATCCGGGTCCGTGGCCATCAATATCCGGCCAAATGAATTGCCGCATACGGCGCCCCACGACGTGATGCCGCCGGCCCGCCGCGACCGCGTTTCGCCCGCGCCGACCTCGGCCTTTGTTCCGGAGGGGCCGCAGATGGCCTCCATGCCGCAGATTCCAACGGCCGATACGCAGGGCATGATTAAGATCCAGGCCGCAGCCGACAAGACCGTGGTCCGCTCCAAGCCGCAGGAGTTTGCGGTCGCGGCGCCAAACCCAGGCACCCGCCGTGTTTCCGCGCCGCCTAAGGCGACTGCCAGCGCGGATGCCCAGAGCCCGGCGCCCGCAGCGCCCCACACGCCGAATATGGAAGAGCGGCACATGGTCGCGGATAACGATTCGTCCGGCGGCGGCAAGCCCGTGGACCTTGGGCCGGACGTCGACCCGCGCGCCGAGGTAAAGCCGGATGAGGTCGCCATGGTTACGCCGGCCGCCGTCACTACTATCGACGAGCCGCCAACCGCAGCCGTAACGGCCGTGAGCTATGGACCGGGAAGCATCAGCGACAAGACGCGAAATGCGCCTCCCGCCGTCCAGTCGCTCTATATGCGGACACAGGCCGCGATCCGCCGCCAGCACGAGATCCAGCAGTACGGCGGTTACGACAAGGATACGTTCAACAGCATCCAGCGGCGCGAGGTAGGTGTCTCACTTGTAGGCGGACGGTTCTAGCCGCACAAACCCAGAATAGACTTCGTTCCGGACGTCGAGAAGACCCGCCGCCGGTAGAATTGGCAGTCATGACGGCACGGCATTGCAGGTTGGCAACGAGGATGCGACGAAAGGCGGCGCGCTGCACCAGGCCGTTTTCGCACCTCGTACCGCTCGCAGCCGTGCCGCTGCTCTGTCTGGCGCCGGCGCGCGCGCCGGCCCAGGCCGCGACGCAGCCCGGCGCGCCCTCCGCTTCGGCCGCGGCGGACGGCGCGCAGATATTCGCGCCTGCTCCAGTTAAGCCCGGCGGCTCCGCGGTCGGCATCGAAACCTCGGAGATACTGGTCGGCGGCGCGACCCTGGGCTACCGGCTCTGTCACGGCAATGTCCTGCCCGAGACCCTTCGGCTCCGGCGCGCAGGGCAGCTCCTCCGCGTAAACGTCGACTACTGGCTCGATCCCGCGTCCGGAAGCCTGTTCGTGAGCGGCGCCGGCGGTATCGACGATACGCTCTCGGCCACATATCGCTACGTCGATGGGCCGGCGCCTGCCGGCGGCCCGGCGATGCCGGCGCTGAGGCTCGACTTCGGCGGAAACGGCACCCTCGGTCTGCTCTACAACACCTTCTCGGGGAACGGCGCCGGCTTCGACACCACCGTCTACGGTCTGTCGCTGAGCGGCGGTAAGCTCCGCAGCGGCGCGGTGCAGCTCGGCGGGCTTGCCTACTTCTCCAACGTCGAAGCGTCCCGGAACCTCACGCTCGGATCCGCACTGGACCGGCCCGCCGCGACCCCGCCGCCCGCGCCGCGAACCGGGCTGGACCATCTTATCGCACAAAACCTCGGCGCCGGCAGCGGGAAGTTTCAGCTCCACGTCGATTACCAGGATGTCGGCCGCAACTTCGCGGGCTTCCAGGCTCTTAAAGCGGCGAGCGCTGCGGACAAGTCCACGCTGGATACGCTGAACGCGCTGGAGAAGCAGAAGGGCCTGACGAAGCTGGGATTTGACTTCAGGCTTGCCAATGACGCGGCCGGCAAGACCGGGCTCCTGGACGTTTCGCAGCTCCGGATGACCAACTCCGCAACGGCAGCGACAGCGGGCGCGCCCGGCTCCGCGGCGGCATCGCTGGAGCGCGACAGCCTCGGGCTAAGCTCCGGTCGCCTCGCGCTGAGTTACACGGACCGGAAGGCCGGCGCAGGGTTCAGCCGCATCGACGACCTGACGGACGCAGAGAAGAGCGGACTCGCCCTCGATTCGCGGCTAATGTACGACCCTGCCGCGAAGGTGGACCAGGTGACGCAGAAGGACCGCGATCAACTGGCCAGGGAGGCCGGCATCGAGCGGCAGGACCTGCGAGGAAGCTATTCGCTGGGCGCGGCCGGCAAGGGCGGCGCGCTCACCTTCAGCCAGTTCCGCATCGCGAACCTACGGACTGCGGCTCCCGGCGCCCTGGGTTCGTCGGCGATTGACGGCCTCCTCGTCGGCTACGCGGATAAGACCTTCCAGCTCAGCTACGCGGACAAGGTGATCGGCAGCGGCTTCACGAGGATGGCCGACCTCACCGACCTCGATCGCGCGCAGCTCGGCGGCGCGCGCGGCCTGGAGCTTCAAACGCTCGGCGGCGCCCTGCAGCTCGACAAGGCCACCAACCTATCGTTCAGCAGCATCGATGCAGCGGGGACTCGCGAGGGCGTGGCATCGGCGGCTGCGGCGGCCACGGCAGCCGGCGGGGACGCTGCGCAGGCTCGGAAGGCGGCCGAGAGCGCGCTTAAGCGGCTCACCGCGACGCTGGCGACTACCGGCCTCGCGTTCACCGCGATCGAGAGCCACACGGACCGCGACTTTGCGCGCTCGGCCGATCTTCCTGTCGCCGACGCGGACAAGAAGCAGATCGAGCTCGACCGCGGCTACGACAGCACCGACTA
>DATGJU010000521.1:0-10789 GCA_035295045.1 Chthonomonadaceae bacterium | reverse complement strand
AAGAGCGCGAAGTTGACCGTCCAGAGCCCGCCGGCCTCGGCGGCGAACTGGCCAAACAGGCTCATCGGGCGCAGGAACCGGGCCGTGATCGTGCCGTCCCAGAAGGCGTCGGCCATGGTTGTGAAGCCGGCCATCGGCTCCGCGAACACCTCGCCGATAAGCGTATAGGTGAGGACCGTGGTGAGCGGCATCCCTCCGACTGCTCTGCGCCCGGCGAAGAGCGTTCTCCAGATCGCCAGGAGAAGCGCGACGCGCACGAAGCGGAGCAGATAGTCGATCAGGAAGAGCGGGCCGTCCCCGGCCATTCCGGACGCCGACATCATGGCCGTCTTGCCGTAGCGGCGCGCGGTGCGGATCGCCGACCGGCCGGCGTCGCCGATCGGGCTGCCGCCCTTGGGCGATCTGGCTCCTTCCGGGCGCCGTCGCTCCGCTAGAACGGATCGTTCATCCACATCGGCGGCCCTTCCAGCAGCGCGGCGAGCGATGCGAAGCCGGTCGCGTCCCGCACGTCGATGGCGTCTTCGCGGTGCAGCTCAGCCAGCGACGGCGTGCCGAAGTAGGCCTGGGACAGCTCGCGGATATCCAGGGCGACCTGCGGCTCCGCGCCGGTCCGCTCGGCGCGCGCCGAGCCGCCGCCGAACTCCAGGCGCCATCGGCCGGCATTCCACGGCGCGTTTACGTCCAGCACTTCAATCGCAACGCTGCCCTCCGCCTGGGCATCCGGCTGCCACGCGGCAATGGCGGCCGGCAGGTCGACGATGCGGCCCTGCGCGACCGGCTGGAGCCGCGTTTGCGTATCCCAGTGCATCAGCGTGGACCAGAGGCCGTCGTCCGCGGGCGCCGTCCATACGAACTGGTCGATCTGCATCTCATGGCGGCGCAGCAGTCCGAGCAGTCCGCGCCGGGCAGCCGGCGTAAGCGCCACGAGCTCCCGCAGCCGCGTCGATTCGCGCTTGCCGCCCATGTAGGTGAGATAGCCTTCGACGTGGCCGGACCGTTCGTAAACGTACGTGTATCGGTACTCCTTGTCCGAGCTGTTCAGGACCGTGTTCCAGTGCTTCTCGCATCGCGCGATCGGCCCCCGGTAGCGCCGCGAGAACTCCGTGTACGCCGCGACGATCGCCGCCCGGTCCGCCTGCGTCGCGGCTCGCACGCTCTCGGTCTCCGGCGCCGGCTTCAGCGCGCGGGTCCTCACCTCGTAGGTTCGCTGCACTCCCACCCAGGCCCAGCCGAGCCTGTCGTAGAATTCGAAGCTGAACGGGTGCAGGACCGAAACCGACTGGCCCTCTTCACGCATGCGCTCCAGCGTGTAGCGCAGGCAGTCGGCCGCGTAGCCTTTCCCCCGGCTGGCGGGAAGGCACGCGACGGCGGCGACGCCGCCCATGCGAGCGGCCGGCGCGGTCCCGAGCTGGATGCGGTAGTCCAGCACGCCGGCCATAGCCTGCAGGCCGCCCTCGTCCCATATGCCGAACGTTCGGCGAGCCAGCTTGTCGGGATGGTCGAGGAAGCTCATGTCCCGGCCGCCCTGCATGAATGCCTGGCTGCCTACGTAAAAGGCGGCCTCCCGCTCCTCCGGCCGTATCTCGCGTATCTCCAACCGCTGCGCCTCCCGCCGAGCGATAATAGGGGTTGACTTAGCAGACCCATCCTGCGATAATAGAATCAGACAAAGAAGGAGGTGGTGACTAGCATGGATTATAGTCAACGAGGTGAGCAGGCGGCTTAGCCTGTTTTAGCCTTCGGGTCATGAACGGGCAACCGTCTGACTCGCCTGCTGAAGCCCGGTGCGCTCTGCGTATCCGGGCTATAATTATGCCTGGCCACCGGCCGATTGTCAAGGCGACCGAACGGCCGCCAGGCCGCGGGTCGGCCGCGACAGCCTACGCGCCTCGCACAACCCGTCTCCGTGCTGCACCCGCGGTCCCATCGGCCGCGGCCCGGCCACCCTCCCCAAACTTGCCCCGTGTTTCCACCGCCCGTCTATCCGAGACAGGCGGGCCGACGGGCAGCCGCACGGCTGGCGGTAGTGGTTGCGCTATTCGCGCTCGACGCCGGACAAGTGCATCTTGGGTGGGTCACGAATTGCCTCCTCGGCGGGTCTGAATTCATCGTGTAGACGGGCTTCTGTTCGATTGTCGGGCCGCTCGAATCCGGCAATATTCCTTGGAAAAAACTAAGGCAAAAATAGTTTTGAAGACCTGGATTTATCCCTTGACACCGGGAGTCGGCGCGATTATAATGGTGGACGTGGGGCAAGTTTGAGGGGTTTCAGGGAGACTTAGGGATAACTTCGGGGAAACCCGACGCTCCTCGGCAAGACGGGTGAACTAGGGGCGATTCTTCAGCGGCCGAGGCAAAATGACGACCACCCTTCCTCGCATGCGAGGACGCAGCGAACACGCTCTGGACGAAAAGGGGCGCGTGATTTTGCCGCTGAAGTTCCGTGAAGCGCTGGGACCCGAGTTCATGCTCGTTACCAGTCCCGGACCGTGTCTGCGGGCCTATCCGATGGCGGTCTTCGATCGCATGGAGGACGATATTCGGAGCGCCAGTGTTTTCGACGAGGCGTGCACGGATATGCAGGCGATGCAGCGCATGTTTTACGAGGGCGACGTCTGCAGCCTGGACCAGCAGAACCGGCTGACCATTCCGCGGGCGCTTCGAAAGCATGCGGACTTCGGGCATCTGGACAACGACGCGGTCATCATCATCGGCATGGGCGATAAACTCGAGCTCTGGAGCGTGACCGCCTGGGCGGCCTACAAGCAGACGCTCGACGCGCAGACGCTCAACCGGGCCGCGGAGCGGCTGCGGCGGACCGGGATGGCGCAGAACACGGCGCCGGAAGCGGGCGACGGGCCGAGCCCCGCAGACGCGTAGCCGGCGATGCCGGACCATCCGCCGGGTGGGGGCGCCGCCTACCACGTCCCGGTTATGGTGGAGGAGGCGCTCGCCTATCTGGCGCCCGCACCCGGCGAGGTGTTTGCCGACGCGACGCTCGGCGGGGGCGGCCATAGCGCGGCGCTGGCCGAGAGGATTTCGCCCGGCGGAGCGCTCTACGGGATAGACCGTGACGTGGAAGCGCTGGAGACGGCGCGCGAGCGGCTGGGCCGGTTTCCGGACGTAGGCGTAACGCTGGTCCATTCGCGGTTCGGCGACCTCGATAGCAGCATTGACGCGCTGCCGGGCGGCGAGAGTCTACGATTCGACGGAGTGCTGTTTGACCTGGGCGTTTCCAGCCACCAATTGGACGCCGAGCGCGGGTTTTCGTTCAGGCGGGACGAGCGGCTCGATATGCGGATGGACGCTTCGGATCCATCGTCGATGACGGCGGCAGAGCTCCTGGCATCCGCGCCCGAGGCCGAGATCGCCCGGATCCTGTGGGAATACGGCGACGAAAAGTGGTCCCGCAGGATCGCACGTAGAATTGTCGAGCGCCGCGCGCAGGGCGCCCCTTTGGATACAACGCGACAGCTCGCCGAAATCGTCGAGCAGAGCGTGCCGAGGCCGGCCTGGCCGCGAGAAATACACGTGGCGACTCGTACGTTTCAGGCCGTGCGCATCGCAGTAAATTGTGAAATCGAGCAGCTCCAGGACGGGCTGCGGGCCGCATTCCACCGGCTTAAGCCGGGCGGCAGGCTGGTGGCCATCAGCTACCACTCGATCGAGGATCGAATCGTCAAACAGACGTTTGCGGCCTGGGCGGGCCGCACGCCGTCCGCGCCGGGCATGTCTCCGGCCGCGCTGCTTCCAGTCACGAATTCAAACGTCGCCACGCTGCTGACGCGGAAGCCCATTACGCCACGAGTTGCCGAAATCGAACGTAATCCGCGCGCTCGCAGCGCCAAGCTGCGCGCCCTGCGACGGGATTCGTGACCCCGGCAGCGAGGAAAACCGATGACATAGCTTTCTGACATACCGAGCCGTATGTTGTTTCACAACGACGCCCTGCCGCGCCGACCGTTCTGAGCGGCCCGCCTTTTCGGGCCTATCCCGCGCCGCGCAGCTGCGCACCGGGACCGCAATCCAATATTCATCCGGTATCCGGGAGTTTCAAAATGGTCACGGCACAACGGCAGCTAGCGATGCCCCATCCGGGAAGCCTCGCGCCGGCGCTCAAGCGTCCGATGCCCGCGCCCCCGCCGCGGGTGGGAGTCGTTCCGAAGTCGCGACGGCGATTGCACCAGGCGTGGATGACGATGCTCGTCATCGCGTCCGGCCTGGTTCTCTCGCTCGGGATCCTTTCGTTGTACGGCCGGATATGCCAGACGCAGGAGATCAACCGGCGGAGCGCGCTTTACACTCAGCTTAACGTGGCCAAGCAGCGCGGCGGCGAGCTGACCCTCCAGCGAGCCAAGGCGGAATCAGACGCGAATATCGCCGTGGACGCGGCTCGTCTCGGAATGATCCGCAAGACGGACAGCGACGCCGTGACGATTCCTTAGCGCAGCGAAACACAGCGGCCCACCCGCCAAAGCCCCAGAATTGGGGCGCGGGGGGCGAAGCGACCGGTCCCGCCAAAGTCCCCCCAGAATTGGGGGTTGGGGGCGCATTGCAAAAGCGGTAGGCGAAATGGCTGTCGGAACGATTGACAGATCGGACGTACTGAAGACCCGGGCGCGCGCCGCCTTCCTGTGCGTGGTGCTGGCCTATGGGGCGCTGATGGCTCGCCTCGCCTACATGCAGGGCTTGCGTGGCGCCGCGACCCGCGCAATCGCAATCACGAAGCGGACCGGCAAAATACCGCTCCCGTCCAGGCGCGGCATTATCTACGACCGCAACGGCGAGCCCTGCGCCATGAGCGTGGCGACGGCCAACATCGGCTTCGATCCGTCGCTGTTCGCGAAGCCGCAGAGCGACCCGCGCGCCGCCGCCGATGACGAGAAGAAGCTGCAAAAGAGCATCGCTCTCTTGGCTCAAATCCTCCATTGTCCGGAGCAGGAGGTCGCCTCGCAGGTTCAGCGCGCACGCGCCGAGTATCCGCAGTGGATGGCGACGAAGCACCACGAGCAGATGGACACGATCCTGAAGTCCGCGCGGTTCGCGGTCATCCGGCACAACATCGACGCGGACACGGTCGCCGCGTTCAACACGAATAAATTCAAGCTGAACGGCTTCTGGCTTCAGGAGGATACGAGGCGGAGTTACCTCCTTGGCGATAGCGGGCTGCAGGTGGTCGGATATGTGAACGACTACGGCAAGCCCGTGAGCGGCCTGGAGCTGACCTGCAACCATTGGCTGGACCGGCACGCCGGCTACCTGGTGGCCGAGCACGACGGCCTCGGACGGGAGATACCGGGGACCGAGACGCGGACCGAGCCGGCGCAGGACGGCGCCGACGTGCATCTGGCGATTGACAGCAGCATCCAGAAGATCGTTCGCGAAGAGCTGGAGACGGCGTTCGCCAAGCACCATCCCAACGGGGCCGAGGCGGTGGTGGTCGATCCGGCGACCGGCGACGTGCTGGCGATGGTGAGCCTGCCGACGTTCGATCCGAACAGCGAGCATCAGCGGCCGCCCGCCTCCGAATACACGATCGGCACGTACCAGTCCGAGCGCGTGGCCTGCCGCGTCTACGAGCCGGGGTCGACGCTGAAGACTCTGTCGATAGCCTCCGCGATCGATCGCGGGGTGATCACGGCGGACAGCACATTCCATTGCGGCGGCGGGCTGCTGGTCAACAACCGCGTCATCCACGACTCGCACGGGGAGGCGCACGGCGACCTGAGGCCGCAAGATATTCTGCGCGTTTCGTGCAACGTCTGTACGGCGCAGATCGGAATGAAGCTCGGACTCCCGACTCTGTATGAATCCGCGCGGCAGTTCGGCCTGGGCTCCAAGCTCAACACATTCCTGCCGATGGAGCAGCGCGGCTTCATGCGGGTGCCGGATCGGAAGCAGTACACTGCGCAGGCGGCGCGCGTCGCATTTGGCCAGGCGATAACGACGACTCCGCTGCACCTCGCGACCGCGTACGCCGCGCTCGCGAACAACGGCGTACTGATGAAGCCGCGCCTGGTGACGAAGCTTACTCGCGGCGATAAGGTGCTCCAGAAATGGGAGCCGACCCGCGTGCGGCAGGCGGTTTCGCCGAAGACCGCCGAGCAGATGATCGCCATGCTAAAGGGCGTCGTCACGAGCGGGACCGGCAAGGCGGCGTCCATCCGTGGGTACACCGTGGCCGGCAAGACCGGCACCGCGTCCAAGTACCGGCCGGGCGCCTACGTGGGGTCGTTCATCGGCCTGGTGCCCGCCACGCCCGGCGCGAAGTTCCGGGCCGTGATCCTTGTTGCGCTCGACGAACCGCACAACGGCTTTTACGGCGCCGACGTGGCGGCGCCTGTATTCCAGCAGATTGCCACCAGGCTCATGAGCCTGAAGGGAGTTGCCGAGGACGACCCCGACTGGTCGCAGTACAAGGCTGCGCACGGGCCGGTCCACGACAAACATGACTAGCTTTATCACGCTCTCCACACGAAGACAGCTCCGGTTCGACGTGTGGCCTCGGGGCCGCGCCAGTGTCGGGTTTGCGCGGCCCCTTTTTTCTTCGCAACATACAAACCTGTCATAATGATTGCGCTCGCAGCATCACACCTTTAACGTCCGGCAGGTGCAATCATGTCCGTCCAAAACTCGGCGCCCATTTCGGCGCTTGTATCGCGGCTCTCCAACGTCCGGATCGACGGCGATCCAAATGTCATGGTGTGCGGCCTATCGCACGACTCGCGGCGTGCTCGCCTTGGCGACCTGTTCGTCTGCCTGGCGGGCGCCACGCACGATGGGCATCGCTTCGCGGCGCAGGCCGTCTCCGCCGGTGCCGCGGCGCTGATGGTGAACGAAGGCGGATTCGAGCGCGCAGGAGTGGAGCCGCCGACGAGCCGTCCGATCATCACCGTCCCGGACACGCGCAAGGCGCTTCCGTTCGTGGCCTGCGCACTCTGCGGCGACCCGTCGCACGCGATGACCGTGATCGGCGTGACCGGCACCAACGGCAAGACGACCACGACTCGGATGATCGCTTCCATCCTGCGCGCGTCGGGCTTGTCCGTGGGAACGATCGGAACGCTTGGCGCGGAGCTGGACGGACGGCCGATACCGAGCGAGTACACGACGCCGGAGGCCGATCAGCTCCAGGCGGTGCTGGCCCGTATGCGAGACGCCGGAGCAGGGGCCGTGGTGATGGAGGTGTCGTCCCACGCGCTCTCGCAGCACCGCACAGATGGCATCGCCTTTAGCGGGGCCGTGTTCACGAACCTGACGCAGGACCACCTGGATTATCATGGCTCGATGGACGCCTATTTCGCCGCCAAGGCCAAGCTCTTCGCGGACTACCCCGAGCGGTTCCCGCGGCCAGGCGGCGAGCCATTCGTGGCGGCGATCAACGTGACCACGTGGCACGGCGAGTACATCTCGAAGATGACGCGCGGCGACGTGATAACCTATGCGCTGGACGGCAAACCGGCAATGCTGCGCGCCGAATCGGTGCGCGCCGAGCCGGAGCAGACCCGGTTCGAGGCCGTCTACGGGAGCGGCGCGGACGAGCTCCGCGTGCCGATCGCGCTGCCGGTCGGAGGCGCGTTCCAGGTCGGCAATGCGCTTGCCGCTGCGGCCGTAACCCTTGGCCTGGGAGCATCGTGGGACCGCATCACGGCCGGCCTCGAGGGGCTCGCCGCGGTCCCCGGCCGGTTCGAGGCGGTCCCGACCGGCAGCCGCGGGTTCAGCGTCGTGGTGGACTACGCGCACACGCCGGACGGGCTGGAGAACCTGTTGGAATCGGCGCGCGAGCTTGGCCCGGAGCGGATCATCCTCGTTTTCGGCTGCGGCGGCGATCGCGACCGGGTCAAGCGTCCGCTGATGGGCAGGCTCGCCGCGACCCTGGCCGACTACGCGGTGGTGACCTCGGACAATCCGCGCAGCGAGCAGCCGAGAGCGATCATCGATGAGATCCTCGGCGGCATGGAGTGCGGCGATGCGCAGCGCGCCGCCGTCGCCGTCGAGCCGGACCGGCGCGCCGCGATCTACCTGGCACTGTCGCGGGCGCAGCCGGGCGATATGGTGCTCATCGCCGGCAAGGGCCACGAGGACTACCAGATCGTAGGCGGCCGGACCCTGCCGTTCGACGATCGGCAGGTGGCCCGCGACTGGCTTGAACGAGAGGGAGCGTGATGGAGCCGACCGCTCTGCGCGATCTGATCGCCAACACGGCCGTGTTGGCCACAGGCGCCGATGCCTCGAGCGCGACCGTTGCCGGAGTCGCAATCGATTCGCGGTCGGCGGCGCCCGGCGATCTCTTCGTCGCGCTCAGGGGCGAGCGGTCCGACGGACATCGGTTCGTCGCCCAGGCGCTGGAGGCCGGCGCGGTCGGCGCGCTGGTATCTCAGCCGATCGAGGACGCGGCGCTGGGCCGCCTGATCGTCGTCGAGGATACGCTCCGCAGCCTGGGAGACATCGCCCGGGCCTATCGGCGCCGCTTCTCGCTGCCGCTGGTCGGGATAACCGGGAGTGTCGGCAAGACCTCGGTCAAGGAGATGTGCGCGGCCGTGCTGCGCACCCGGTTCGAGACGCATGCCAACGCCGGCAACTTCAACAATGAGATCGGCGTTCCGCTGACCCTGTTCGGACTGGAGCGGCGTCACACCGCGGCGATCCTGGAGCTGGGGATGCGCGCGCGCGGCGAGATCGACCGGCTGGCGGAGATCGCGGAACCCTCGATAGGCCTGATTACCAACATCGGGCACGCGCACCTTGAAATCCTGGGCTCGCGAGAGGAGATCGCCCGCGCAAAGGCGGAGCTTCTGGCGCGGCTGCCGGCCGGAGGCGCCGCGATTCTGCCGCGCCACGACCCGTTTTTCGAGCTGCTCAAAGCGGCTGTGCCGGTGGGGGTGCGGACGCTCACGTTCTCGTCCGATCCTGCCCTCGGCGCGGACGTAACGACGACGCCGGGGCCGGGATACTACGTCGCGGCGGCGCGCGGCGACCGGGCCACGGGCACCCTGCGGGCCGTCGGCGAGCACCACTACCGCAATGCCGCCGCGGTAATCGCTCTGGGCCTCGCCCTGGACGTTACTATGCCTGAAGCGGTCGCGGCCCTGGCCGAGTGGACCGGCGCGGAGGGAAGGCTCGTCGTGCGCGAGCTGCCGGCCGGCGTCACGGTGCTGGACGACTGCTACAACGCTGGGCCTGAGAGCATGCAGTCGGCGCTGGCGACGCTGGAGCGGATGACGGACGGCGGCGGCGTGGCGGTCTTGGGCGACATGCGCGAGCTGGGCGCCGGCGCGCCGGCGCTCCATCGCGCACTGGGCGCGGCGCTGGTCGCCGCGCGTCCGCGGCTGCTCATAACCGTAGGAGACCTGGCCGCCGAGATTGCGGCCGGCGCCGAGGCGGAGCTGAGCGGCGTGGCGGCGAAGCACGGCACGGACCTCCGGATCGCCATGGCGCACTATCCGGACGCCGGGGCGGCCGCGGCTGAAATTCGCCGGTACGTATGTGCCGCGGATACGATTCTCGTCAAGGGGTCGCGCGCGATGGAGATGGAGCGGATCGTGAGCGCCCTGACCGGCAGGCGGGACGCGCCCGCGCATGGCTAGCCTCGTGGCGGCGTTCGCGGCCGTCTTCGCAATGACGGCTGCGCCGGGCGCGGCGGCGATCGGATGGCTGCGGCGGTTGGGAGCGCGGCAGAATATAAGCGTGGACGCGCCGACGGCGCATGCCCTGAAACAGGGCACGCCGACGATGGGCGGCCTGATGTTCCTGGTCCCGTTCACGATCGCCGTCGGCGTGATCATTGCCGTCGCATCTCCTCGTGGTCTCGAGCCGGGTGCACTGCCGGTGTTCATGATGACGCTGGCATTCGCCGTTATCGGGTTTCTGGACGACTTTCTGAGCGCCCGGCGCGGCAAGAACCTTGGGCTGACGGCGCCGCAGAAGTTCCTGGCGCAGGCGCTGGTTGCGATCGGCTTCGTGCTCTGGCTTGCGCGCACGGGGGAGGCGGGCTCGACGCTGGTCCAGCTCCTGCCGGCGGCCGGCGGGCATCCGCCGTTGATCGTCGATCTCGCGTGGAGCTACTATCCGTTGGCGGCCCTGTTCATCGTCGGACTGAGCAATGCGACCAACATCACAGACGGACTGGACGGTCTCTTGAGCGGACAGTCGATTCTGATCTGCGTGGTTGCGGCAGCGCTGGTCGGACTCGCTCATCCGCATCTGTCGCTGTTGGTAGTCGCGCTCGCGGGCGGTCTGGCGGGGTTTCTCTGGTGGAACGCGCACCCGGCGCGCGTGTTCATGGGCGACACCGGCTCCCTCCCCATCGGCGCCGCGCTGGCGGGCGTGGCGCTCGCGGCGAAGCAGGAGGTGGGCATCATCGTCGCGTCGCTCGTCTGCTGGGTCGAGCTGATCTCGGTGATCGTTCAGGTGCTCGTCTTTAAGTGGCGCAAGCGGACGCGCGGCATCGAATACGCGAAGGCGAACCGCGTCCTGAAGCGCGCCCCGCTGCACCACCACTTCGAGGAGCTCGGCGTGCCCGAGACGGCGATAGTAACGCGGTTCTGGATCGCTGGCGCCCTAGCCGCGGCGCTAGCACTCATGTGGGGGCGCTTCGGCTGAGCAGGGCCGGGATTTCATCGCACCGGCGTATATGTCCTAAATGTCCTATCACGATCCTTTAACCACGCTCCACGCACAAGGGCACACACTATGGCCTTTGAAAACCTGAACAACCTAAAACACGCGCCGGTAAGCGTGATCGGGGCGGCGCGGAGCGGGATCTCCGCGACACGCGCGCTCCGCCGCC
>DATGJU010000520.1:0-8842 GCA_035295045.1 Chthonomonadaceae bacterium | reverse complement strand
GACCTTCGGGATCGTATCGACCAGGGCCCGATCCCAATCGATGTCGCGGGAGCCGACGTACGGATGGAAGAACTTGACGGCGCCCCACGCCCGGCCAAGCCCCGCGAGCCTTTCGATCCGAACGGCATCCGGCACTGAGGGCGCTGCCGGCGACGCGTGTCCGGCTACGCTGGACAGGAATAGGGCTGAGACAAGTCCCACAAGAGTCACGCCCACGGCTCTCTGCATGCGCATTCTCCCGGCCCTCGAGCCCAAGCGAGCGCGGCCGCTGCGCCGCGCCATAGAGATCGACCTTACACCAAATGTTCAGGCGAATTTGCCGGTGATTCGAGCCAGCCATCGGTGCCTGGAACAGATATACCTTAGAGTTTCACACTTCAGAAACTCTTCAGTTTGGTCACACAGACGACGTTCGCGGCGGATCGCAAGTGTGATATCGCCCTCCGTCGGCTACCGCCGGCCGAGCAGCAGCCCGATCACCGCAGCCACGAGCAGGACCGCCGCCACCGGCACGCGCCGCGTGAGGCCGATGGCGCAGCTCGCCGCGCAGATCGCCAGCGTCCGCGCATTGAGGCCCGCGTCGTGCAGCAGCCGCTGGAGCACCACGAAGAAGATGCCCGTGGTGGCCAATCCCAGCCCGCGGATAAAGCCGTCCACCGCCGGCAGGTGCTTCGTGCGGTGGTACAGCCAGTCCACGGCGAGGATGAGAATTGGCGGAATCGTGATGGCCGCGAGCGAGAGCAGCGCGCCCCGCACGCCGTCCACGAAATAGCCGAGGCTGATGATCCAGAGGCCGTTCGGGCCAGGCGACACCTGCCCTACCGCGAGCGATTCCGAGAACGTGCGCTCCGTGGCCCAATTACGGGCCAGCAGGTCGTCGTGCAGGCTGGGGACGTTGCCGAAGCCCCCGGTCGAGAGCATGGACGCCTTGAGCGCCAGCAGAAAGTATTGCAGGGGATTCATTCGTCCGCCGGCCGCGGGACAAACCGGCTGCGCAGCCAGGCGTGCAGGGCGCAGAGCGCTCCGGATCCCAGCAGCGCGCCGATGACGTGGACGTGCCAGACAACCACCGCGGCCGCGCTGCCGGCAAGCGCCGCCCCCGAGACGATTAGCGTATCGAGCCCCTCTTTGCGCGCCTCCTCGGCCAATGGCCGCAGCATCTGCACCGCCGCCACCAGACCCAGGCCGATGGTGGCCGGCAGCAGGCCGTGCAGCGCGGCCTGCATCCACGCGGCGCGCCGAACGCTCGCGTAGGCCGCGGTCATAGCGATCGTGATCGTCACGCTGGGCAGCAAAAGGCCGGCGACCGCCGCGAGGACTCCCGCGAAGCCGCCGGCCTTTCGACCAAGCAGTATGGTAAGCGCCAGCAGGTTGATGCCCGGCGCAAGCTGGCACAGCGACCAGTATTGCGTGAACTCGAGGTCCGTGACCCACTTCTCCTGCTCGACCGCCGCGCGCCGAATGAGGGCGAGCGTCGCCACGCCGCCGCCGAAGGACTGAAGGCCCAGCCCGAACCAGATCCTTGCGAGCCTGACGATCAAACTGCCGCGGCCAGCGATCCCATCGGGTCCCAGGGCGGCAGGACCTCCGGCTCCCGGTCGAGCAGCGCCACCAGGTGCGACGAGATCAGGCTCTTGTCGATCACGATCTCATAGAGATAAGCGTCGAACCAGGCGTCGGTCATCACCATGAAGCCCTTGTCTCCGCCCTTATCGCCCCAGCTGTTCTCAACGCGCCACTTCCGCGGCCGGTCCTCCTCGTCGAGGTCCACGCCGGTGAGCACCATCGCGTGCGTCATCAGACTCTGTCCGTAGT
This sequence comes from Chthonomonadaceae bacterium, assembly GCA_035295045.1. Taxonomy (GTDB): domain Bacteria; phylum Armatimonadota; class Chthonomonadetes; order Chthonomonadales; family Chthonomonadaceae; genus DATGJU01. Next base: position 7,027 of record DATGJU010000520.1, on the reverse strand, counting down.
CCAGCATCTCCGGCTTGGAGAGGCCGAACGGTACGCCGTAGAGCCCCTCGTAGTCGTAAAGCTCCGCGTCCATCACGCCCAGGTCGCGGTCGAACGACTTGCCCACGTCGCAGCCGAACCAGACCGGCCGGCCCTCCTTGATCATCGCAATCGCGGCGCGCTTCAGCACGTCGATCTCGACATTGAGATACTTGATCGTCTGTCCGCCGACCACGTTCCCAAGGTAGGCGATGGTATAGACCTGCTCGTACCGCTTCGCGCCCTGCGGGCAGTGGATCAGGCAGACCATCGAGTCGAGATCGGCCGTGACGTACTTCTCCCGGAACTGCTGTGGCGTCACCATTCCGTCCCGGTGGAACTCCTTGTCCTTGTCCCGCCACTGCCAGTTGAACTCGGCGGGCGGCTCGCCCAGGTGGATGCAGAGCATCCGGTAGATTTCGGCCACCATCTCCGTCTTGTGGGCGCGAAGCTGGTCGATCGCCTCACCGCGGGCATGGGCCTGCCGGAGGCGCGCCGCGTCCTCGCGCAGCTTGTAGGTCACGCGGTCGTTCATAAGGTGCGAGGCGCTGCTGCTCTCCGTCTCCGGCATCACCTCTTTGGGGACGACGCCATACTTCTTGACCAGGTTGACGAACATGTCCCACTGGCCGCCATCCTGGATCGGATTTGCGAGCAGCCACGCGACAAGCCTGCCGTCCGCCGGCTCTTCCAGCGTCTGCAGGATGCTCTCCAGGAAGTAGTTGGACTTCTCCAGCTTGTCCCAGAACATCAGGTAGTTCTGGGAGAGCTCGAGGTCTTCCAGCTTCATCTGCTCTGCGGCGCTCATCCGAAACAGATTGAGGCCCGCGAACATCCAGCAGCGGCCGCTCTTGTTCTGGCTCGTCGAGGCGCCGGCCTTCACGATATGCGAATAGGTGTGGTTCGCGCGTACGACCGCCGATCGGCTCATCGCGACGCTATTGACCGAAGTCTTGGTCACGGCGTTAAGGGCCACGCGGTTCCGCGGGTCGCGCATGAAGGCGGTGCGATACGCATCCAGCTTTGTCGGGCAGAGACTGCCGCAGTCCGCGATATCCTCTATCAAGTCGGTTCCTCCGTTTCTGGGCGCCGCAATCGTTGGCGGCCTGTTCAACATTCGGCCGACGTAATCCTTCCGGACTCGGCCGGCGCCGCCGACAGTCGGTTTCGCCCGGCTGGCAATCCTGCCCGTTTCCATTGCCGCTGAATCCGGCTATAATAGCTTGCACTCCGGGAACTGCCCGTACGGACGCTGCTGTGACGACGTGCATCCCTCCGGAAGCCTGGAGCGCGGCGGCGCGGCGCCTTGGTTCCGTCTGAATGGGCGCGGCGGCCCTTCGGCGCACGTCCCGCGAGGCTGTTACCGCTCGCGCTCCGGCCCGTGATCTGTCCCGCTCGGCCGGCGCCGCACTCTTTCGATAAGGACGCAGACTATGAGTTCCGGTGTCAAACAGGCCATCGCGGCAGGGCTCTTCTTGCTCGTCGCGGCCGGTGCGTTTGCGGCGCAGGGCGACAAGTCCAAGCCCGCAGCTCACTCGCACTTCGACCAGTTCAAGGCGCTCGCCGGCGACTGGGTCCGCCAGGACACGACCGGGGGCAGTCCGACCGACTTGGTTGTCAATTTCAGGGTCATCGCCGCGCAGAGCGCCGTGGTCGAGACCGAGCTGCCGGGCACCGACCATGAGATGGTGACCATCATCACGCGGGATGGCGAGGATCTGTCCCTTACCCACTACTGCGCAATGGGCAACCAGCCGCACATGAAGGTCGCCGACAAGGGCGCCGGCAACGTGGTCGCCTTCAAGTTCACCGGCGGCGGCAACATGAAGTCGGACAAAGAGGCGCACATGCACAGCGTGACCTACACCTTCGTGGACAAGGATACCCTCAAGGCCGAATGGTCGCTCTACGCCAACGGCAAGCCGTCCGGCTCGATGGTCTTCACCCTGAAGCGCAAGTAAGCCCAAGCCTTCTGCCTAAGCCCCCGGCCCGCTTCCCGCGAGCGGGAAGGGGGAGCCAGAGAGCCACTTCCGGCTCGCGTGAGGGTCGAGAGTAGAAATTGCCGCGCACAGGAGCAATCCGCTGAGCAACCCGCGAATCGTACGAGCGGAGGCGGCGACGCTGGAGGGCACTCGCCCGCGCCATGCAGGCTGCAACGCCCGCCTGCCAGCGCACGGCGCCGCCGTCCGCGTTCCGCTCGTTCGGCTCACCGACAGCGACGGCGCATCCGGCTTCGGCTTCTGCGCCGTTCGCGGCGGTGCCCTCGCGGCGATGGTCGGGCAGCCGCTCGACGCGCTGACAGGCACGGAGGGCGTGCTCCCGCCGTGGCGCGGGCTCGAATACCCGCTCTGGGACCTGGCTGGCCGGCGCGCCGGCCAGCCGGTCTTTCGCATGGTCTCCGGCGAGCAGGGCTGCGCTGACCCGCTGCGCGTGCCGTGCTACGACACATCCCTCTACTTCGACGACCTCCATCTGCCGACGGACGCCGCGGCCGCCGCGTGCATCGCCGCTCAGGCTGCGGACGGGCTGGCGCTCGGCCACCGGGCCTTCAAGATCAAGGTTGGGCGGGGCGCTCGGCACATGCCGCTCGACGAGGGCACGGCCCGCGACATCGCAATCATTCGCGCCGTTCGAGAGACCGTGGGCGAGGGCTGCCCGCTCATGATCGACGCGAACAACGGCTACAATCTCAACCTCGCCAAGCGTGTGCTGCGCGAAACCGCCGGCTGCCGGCTAACCTGGATCGAAGAGGCGTTCCACGAGGACCCGGTCCTCTACCGCGACCTCAAAGAGTGGATGGCCGCGGAAGGACTCGCTGTACTGATCGCGGACGGGGAGGGCGAGGCGTCGGCGCGGCTTCTGGACTGGGCGGCAGGCGGACTGATCGACGTGGTACAGTACGACATCTTCGGCCACGGCTTCGAGCGGTGGCGGGAGACGAGCCGCACGCTGGAGGAGCGCCGCACGGCGAGCGGCGCCGGCCGCCGAGTCCGCACGGCGCCGCATCACTATGGCTGCCACATCGGCAACTATGCGGCCTGCCACCTCGCGGCCGCCCTGCCCGGCTTCGCCTACGCAGAGTGGGACGAGGCCTCCACGCCGGGCATCGGTGCGGCCGGTTACGCGATCGAGGAGGGCTTCGTCCACGTGCCGGAGACGCCGGGCTTCGGGCTTGAGCTGGACGAACAGGCGTTCCTGGCGGCGCGGACCGATGTCTACGCCGCGTAAGTTGGGGAGCGCGCGATTTGATCCCGCCACCGAAGTCGGCATCTTCAGGAACGACGACGGCAGCGAGACGCCGGAGCTCGCCGATCCGGGCGGGAACACGCTCAAGATCGGCCCGCTGGACTCGGAGGCGAAGTGAGCCACGATCTGATGGCTCAGAACACCGAAGAACTCGCCAGGATCGCCAGAAAGGAGGCGAAGACGAAATGAGCCAGGTCGGTTCTGAATGCACCGTAGAGCGGCTTTCGCCCCAGTTTCTGGTCCGCGACCTGGACGCGGCCATTGCGTTCTATCGCGACATGCTGGGTTTCGACGTCGCCTTCGTGTTCGGCGGCTTCTATGCCGGCGTGGAGCGCGGCGGCGCCTCGATCCATCTAAAGCACTCGGACGAGCCGGACCCTTCGCATGAATACAAACGCCGGCACGAGCATCTGGACGCCTACGTCCGCGTTCGGAACATCGACGCGCTCAGCGCGGAGCTCGCGGGGCGCGGCGTTGCGCTTCTGAGTCCGCTCGCGGCGACGGAATGGGGCACGCGGGAGTTTGCTCTGGCGGACGCCGACGGGTATATTCTTTACTTCGGCGAGCCGATCGTCCCGCCGGAAGCTGCCGCCTGAGCCGCGCGGCGATTAGCGGTTGCGTCGGCTGCGCTGGATTAACTCGCCGCGACGCCGGCCCTGAACGCCTGACCTTCGCGCGAAACCGGCTGCGGCGAGCCGTACGCGTGTGCCGCCGGAGCGAGGAAGGTCTCGCAAAGCCGGCCGGCGGCGGCCAAGCGGAGTGCCTTCTAAATAAGGCGCGGGGTTGAAACCCCGTTCTAGGTCTACGAAACCCGCCTTCGCGGGTTCAGCATCGATTGCACGAAGGCGGACGTTGTAACTTAGACCGGCACTTCAGTGCCGCGCACTCCGCGCCTTATTCAACAGGCATTGTGGCTGACTGGTAGGGCGCCGAACTCTCGTGTCCGGCCGGAGAGCGGATCGCGGTCAAGTCCTAACATGCTCATTGGTAACATCCAACCTGGTCCCTTCGCCGCACGCCGGCGAGAGAGGCACCGCAACCTTCGGTCGGCCGTCCCGCCACGCCGCGGGACACCCGGCCATGTGTTCCGGCACGGCGCACTGTCCGCCCTCGTGGTGGCCGCCGTTCTGGCAGCCGGCCGCGCGGCTGCGCAGGAGAAGGCGCCCCCGGCCCCAGACGCGCCGCCGAAGTTCTCCAGTTATGCCGTCGATTGGCCGCGCTTCGACCGGCTGGCGGAGATCGCCAGGGGGACACCGGCCACAGAGAGGCTGAGCGACATCGCAAGGGCGCTGCTGGCCGCGGTCCCGCCGGAGGCCGGCCGCCTGACGCCGCTCGACCGGTTCTGCCTCGGCGCCGCCTGGTCCGCGGCGCACCGGCCGCCCGCGAAGGGCCGCGTCTACTATCGCGACATGTCCGGTCTCGAGGGCGAGGAGCTATACGGCCTGGAGCGGAAGGGCTACAGAATCGCAGGCGAGCAGGCGGCTCGCATCGACGCGCGGCTGATCACGATGCTCGGCGTCCCGTCGGAGGTGATGACCGGCCTCGTCCGCGACAGCGGAGTCGACCGCGGCGCCTGGGTCCTGAGTCAGGTGGGGACGACCTGGCTTCGCGTCGATCTCCCGCGGTCGCTCCCGCCGCCGGCCGGGCCGTGGAGGCCGGCAGCGGCCTGGTTTCAGTCATCCAGCGACCTCGACGGGGTGCTCGCGTTCCTGCGGGCGCACCTGCCGGACGGCGAGCTGTCCGCCCGGCAGCAGGGGCTGAAGCGGCCGCTCAGCCTGCCGGAGTGGCAGCAGTGGGACCGGTCGGAGGCTGCGGTGCGAGCGGGCGCGGCGCAGGGCGGCGAATCGGCGCTGTTCGCGTCGCGGACGGGGCTGTTCACGCCCAATCCGGTCGGCGACATCTCGGTGCAGTACGATGCGCCTCCGCCGCCGACGCCGCTCTCTATCAGCATGCTGGAGCGCCTGCGCGCCAAGCCCTGCCGCGCCACGCGGGGCGAGAGGCTGGCGGACACGGCGCGGAAGTTCGTCGGCATGCCGTATATCTGGGGCGGCGAAGATCCTGGAAGCGGCTTCGACTGCTCCGGCCTGATGCAGTATGTCTGCCGCGTGTGGGGCATCCATCTGCCGCGCACGGCCGCGGAGCAGTACCACTACGGCCGGCCCGTGAGCTTCCTGGACCTGGAGCCGGGCGACCTGATCTTCCTCGCGAACACCTACAAGCCGGGCGTTTCGCACGTGGGGATGTACGTTGGAGACGGCCAGTGGGTGCAGGCGCAGGGCGCGGCCACCGGCATCATCGTCTGCGACGTGCCCTACTTCGACGCCAACACCGGTCCCGGCGCCCGCCGTCTCGACCTCTCGCGCCTTCCGCCGGCAGGGGGCGAGCCGGCAGCCGCGAAGCCCGCGAGCCGCTCACTGCTCGCTTCCCGCCACGCGACCACGCCGAGAGCCTCCGCCGCCGGCGACAGCGCGCGCTCGGCCCCGCCGCGCGGCTCTGCCTCATCGTCCGGTCCCGCACACCCGCCGACTACGGAGATCGTCTCGGTCCGTGTCTGCGGCGACACCGGCGCCATCGCCAACAGCGGCTGCACGAGCTACACGCTCATGCGCGTGCCAAGATCGCAGCTTCGAGCCATGCGCCACTGCCACAAGCACCACCCGCTACCCGGCGAGCGGGGCTAGGCAGCTACGGCGTAAACCGCTCCATCCAGCGCTCGGGCGCGGTGAGGTCGACGAAGCCGTGCTGCCGATACAGCACGTGCGCGTCGGCGGTGGCGAGCAGCCAGCGGCGCAGGCCCTGGAGGGCCGGGTGCGCCAGCGCCGTCTCTACTAGCGCCTTGCCCAGCCCTCGGCCACGGAATTCCTCCTCCACGAACACATCGCAGAGCCAGGCGAACGTAGCGTAATCGGTGACCACGCGGGCGAAGGCGACCTGCCGCCCGGCCGCGCGCCGCTCGTCCGGCCCTCCTGCCGCACCTCCGTCGCTTGGTCGCCTGGGCGCTGCCTCTACATTGCGCGGAGATACGAACACGTCGCTCTCGTCCGGCGGCAGGTCGCGCGCGTGTGCCGCTACGTGGGGCGCGTAGATACCGATGCAGAGCGAGTTCGCGATCGAGCGCTCGATGACGGCGCGCGGCCGCCCCGCCGCCCAGTAGGAGCGCGCGAGGAAGCCGCACACGGCGTCCAGGTCCAGCCGCGCGGGGTCGGTGCTGACCAGAAAGCCGTCGACGAGCCGTTCTACGGCGACTGGGCGCCAGGGGTCGGGGGTTAGGGGCCGGGAGGCGTCGGCGACCACCGGGCCGGGCCGGTCTCGTACGGATTGCGCGGCCCGGTCACCGGGCACGCTGCCGGCCCGCTCCCGCTCGCCGGAGCGGTCGCCCGGCGCGGGATCGGTCGGACCGTCGGCGTTCGCGCCGGCAGGGCGAGCCGGAGGCTGGACCGGTGGCCCGCCGTCGAGAAAGCGCCACTCCGTGAATTTGGCGGCCTGGCCGGTGTAGCGGCCGGCGTCGTCCACCACGTTCCACACCGTGGCGTTCGAGATGGCGAACCGGCGGCCGTTCCTGGAGATCCGGATTCCGCCGTAGCTCGCGATGAATCCGTTCCGCGTCACCTCGTCCATCATGCGCTGGCGCTCGTCGCGATGGACCGGCTCCGCGGAGAGGCGCGATGGCAGCGCGGTGAACTCCTCCCAGCGCATCTCGAAAAGCCGGAGCGCGGTCGCGTTGCCGTAGCTGAACACGGGATCGGCCTGCGTTCCGTGCGAG